>CAZIVQ010000142.1:2012-7929 GCA_964542415.1 uncultured Bacteroidia bacterium
TTCGGCGATGAGGAAGCCCAGCTGCCGGATGGAAGCAGGGTCCAAAGGACCGGCTTGGGGCACCGCTTGCCCCCGGAATACGGGCTGGAAGCCCACGAAAGGCAGGTCGATCTCTTCCCATTCCCCCGCTGCCGTGGGAAAAGATTGGGCCCAGGACACTCCGTCAAAGTTACCGTCCGTGCGGAAACGGAAGCTGTAGATGTGCCCATCTCCTCGAACCCGTAGCCGAATGCCGCTGTGTGCGGCAAGGTCGTAGGTCCTAGGCGCGGTGCGTACCGAGGCAAACCCGCCATTGTTGGCCAGGGAGACCGTACCCAAAAAGGTGGCCGTACCTCCGGGATTCCAGCGCATTTGGCTCTGAGACTCCCCTCCCATAACGCCATCGTTGATCATACGCCAGCGGGATACGCTTTCGGGCGTGCTAAAATCTACGAGGAGCTTCGCTGGGGTGGTAGGCATGGGCGGAAGAAAGTTGGCGGGGAGCAAAAACAGCATGAACCAGAGCGTAGGCATGGGTGAGAAAGACACTTCGGGTGTTTGAATGGAAAATACCTGCTGGGAGTTGGCAAGCCGGGCTGGCACCTCATTACTTGCGGGAATGCAACTTTGCGTCTAAGTAAACCGCCTGGTATTCAAATGGTTTTCTCTGGTAAATCCCTTTGCCTGGAGGGCCGGGAGAAATTTTTTCCAAACTCTTTGCCGAAATAAATAGTAAAGCTACTACATTTGAGGGTTAGACTCGGTAAAATCAAAACTTGCTATGAAAAAGATGAGTTTTTATGCATGTGTCGTCCTTGTTTGTTTCTTAATGGCTTGTGGGGGAGCGACGGTTACCCATCGCTATACCAGCCCGGTGCAGGAGTTTCGCCTGGAAGGGCCGCTGTTTGCCGGAGCCAATATGGCCCAGGTGACCTTGGCTCCGGAGGGAATAGCAGCTTTTTTGGCGGAGCAAGGCTCGAGCCTGGCCCAGCTGAAAAGGGCAACCCTCAGTGGCCTTACCCTTAGTGGCGGCGCGGGTAGCCCCAATTTTGACTGGGCCGAAGAAATGACCCTACAAGTTGCCGCCGACGCCGTGGATATGCAGCAGTTTGCTGTCCTCAATCCCGTGCCCGATGGGGCCTCTACCCTCGAGCTGCAGGTGGCTCAGGAAGCCGAATTAACCCCCTACCTCCAGCAGCCTGAGATGTACCTCGTGCTTGATGCAAACCTCTCCGAGGACATGATGGACACCACCTTGGTGTTTACTGGCACGCTGACGGTTGACCTGGCGGTCACCGATTAGGCCTGGCTTTCTTTTGATGTCTCTATCCTGTTTCCTACTTTTTCACCTTTCAACCTTCTCACTATGCGTAAATTACTCGCACTACTGATCATGGTGGTAGCCTGCCAGCTGGCATTTGCCCAAAGCAGTGAAGCCGACCGCCTTCTGGGCATTTGGGAGCCCAGCAATGGCAAAGCCCGCGTGAAAGTCGACAAAATCGGCAACAAGTACTATGGCCGTATCGTGTGGCTACGGGAACCCAATGACCCGGATACCGGGGCGCCCAAAGTAGACAGAAATAACCCCGACGAAAGCCTGCGCCAAACCCCGCTGCGTGGGTACCGCATGCTCAAGGATTTTGTTTATAAAGGCGATGATGAATGGAGCGAAGGCACCATTTACGACCCCGAAAATGGCAGTACTTACAGCTGCATCGTCAAAATGAAGGACGACAACACCCTGGACATCCGAGGCTTCATTGGGGTGCAGGCCCTGGGCCGTACCGATGTCTGGAAGCGCCTTTCCCTGAAGAAATAATCGCCTGACATACCTATCATGAACCATCTCCGGCACGGGTTGCTGGGCTTGCTGCTATGCCTTTTTGGAGGTTTGCAGGCCCAGCCCGAAACCGACAGCACAGCCCTGGAAGACGAAATCGATTGGAGCCTCTATGAGGACCTCGATTTTGCCGACGAAGGCACCAAGCGATTTTGTACGTCGAAGATCCTGGGCCTAAGCCCGGCCCAGCTTATCTCCGTGGGCTACGACTTTCAAGGCCCCTACGATATAACCCTTTCAGATATCGGGAGCTACGGGGTAGATGAAAGACCGGGGGAAGCCCAAGAAGAAACTGCCCGGGTAAATGCCACTCATGGCCTCCGGTTGGCAGCCAACATTCCGGTCATTTCCCGCAACAACCTCATCATCCAGGTGGGAGCCAATATTTGGGACCTGCGCTACCAATTTGCGGATCCCGATCAGCTCCAAAATCCGGTCGCCCAGGCCATCAGCGAAAACGGCCTGCGGACCATGGGCCTGAATACCACCATTTTTAAACCGCTGAATGAGACCAACTTCCTGCTTTTTCAGGGGCAGGCCGACCTGAGCGGTGACTACACCCTGGGCGATTTTCAGTCGCTGCGCTACCTGCGCTATTCCGCGGTCGCCCTTTATGGCTGGCGCAAGAGCGACAACCTGCAATGGGGAGTCGGTTTGGCACGCACATATCGGGTGGGGGAATTGAACTACATCCCTGTCCTGCTATACAACTGGACGGCCCGCAACCAGAAATGGGGCACTGAGATCCTTTTTCCTGCACGGGCCCATGTGCGCCGGACCTTCAATGCCCGCAACCTGCTGCTGTTTGGTTACGAGCTTGAGGGGCAGTCCTACCGCATCAACGGGGTATCCGAGCAATTGGCTACTGGGCAAAATGATGCCTTTCGCAGCCTGGAAATCCGCCGGGGAGAAATGCGCTGGCGCCTGATGTGGCAGCGCCAATTGGCTGGTTTTGTCTGGCTGCAAGCCCAGGCAGGCTACCGGATCAACTGGAGCTACGAAGCCGATGAATTACCTGCGGGGCAGGAATTTTTCCGGGGGTTCTTCGGTGACCAAGCCTTTGCCATGCGCAACGGGCTGGGCAATCCTTTTTACCTCAATTTCAGCCTCAACCTGGTAAGCCCCTGATCGGGGTTGATTACAGGCGAAAATGGGTCTGGTAGAGGATTACACCTCCACCAGGCCTTTTTCTTGCTGCTCCTTGAGGTACTGCCTCGGCGTGGTGCCGGTAATCTTTTTGAAGGCGCGGTTGAAGGTGGTTTTGGAATTGAACCCCACCCGGAAAGCAATGGCCAGAAAGGTCTCTTTCTGGTTTTCTTCCTGCATCACCAGCCGGGCAAACTCCCGTACCCGGTAGCCATTGATGTAGTCATAGAAGCTACGCTCGTACCCTTCGTTGATCACCCGGGAAAGGGTGTGGGTATTGGTGGCCACCTTTTCGGCCAGTTGGGACAGGGTCAATTCGGGGTTCAAAAACACTTGCTCTTCTTCCATGGCTCGCTTCAGGCGGGTCTTATAGCGGCTCAATTCGTCGTTGTCCATGGGAGAATCTTTATATTTTTCGGCCACCTTTACCTTGGCCACCTTGAAAATCTCCGGATGGTTGATGGCAAAGAACCCCAGGAGAAAGGTGATGACCGAAAACACCAGCCAGATCGCATCGGTACCAATTTCCCGGTAGGCAATGGAGTCAAAATCAAATACCAAGCCTGCGGCAGAGATCAGAAAGGTAAAGAGCCACATGCCGAGACAAACGGCGAGCAGGGCCATGACATAGCGCAGGTAGCGGAGGTTTTGCTCGAATGACTGGGTGTTGGTGGTGGCATCTTCATAATGGTTGAGGATATCCCAGCAGCGCCACCAATAGGCGGCATTGAACAGCAAGGCAAGGCCACCGGCGATGGCGATGTAGGTATGAATCCGCAGTTCCAGGACCCGGTCGATAAAGTCTTGATTGGGCAGCAGCAGCCAAGGCAGGTAACTGAGCAGGTGGATGGCGGCAGGTACATAATGAGCCCAGCGAGGAAAGGTCCATTTCTTGTCTTCTACCTTCAAGAGTTCGAGCAGGTAGAAGTAGAAGGTCGGGCCGTAGAGGAAAAAAATCATCTCCGGCAGCAAGAACAGCTTGGGTTGCCAATGAAAAAAATCCCGGTCAAACCACCAGGCATGGCCGATCAAGGCGACTGAAATCAGCAGAATCAGCCCCGAAAGCAAGCGGTTGGCGCGCAGGTTGTTGTCTTGGATGGTGTTGATGGCGAGGATGAGTAGCAACCCCTGAAAGGCAGAAAGCACCAGGAAAAAATTGTAAACCGTGATCAATCCCCTGGCCAGGTCCTCCCAGGTATGGACCTTGATCTTCACCTCCGGCCCCATGCTGGCCAGGTAGGTGCGGTTGGGGATAGCCCGGCCGTTCCTGCGTCCTTCCACTGAGGGCCAGTTACCCCGCGTGACCTTGTAGGCAAAGCTGTCGGGAGCCGCCGCCAAAGTAATCGCATAACTGCTGTCGGGTTGCAGCTCAAATTGAAAACCAGGGTCTCCCGGGTTCCAGTCGTTGAGGTTACTGGCCAGGTAGAGGGTGGCATCATGAGGGGTATTGTCTGGCACTGAGGTCAGCCGGATGGTCACCGGATCCGCCCGCAGAGCAAGCATCCCGAACAGAAGGAGGAAAAGCAGCGAAGAGTGACGCATGGAAGGGGCAAATGGTTCACGTAGCACAATGTATCTTACAAAATAGCAAGCAAAAGCCAAGGGAGAAAGTTTTCTGCCCTACCAAAGCCCCCCAAGGCAAAACCTACCAGGCGCTCACCTCACAAATATTTGATAATCAAAATGTTATAACTTTAGAAAAATGCTCCCGTTCTCAAACGAACGGTACCACCCAGAAGGTTGTCTCCCCATTGAAGCGGTCGCCTGCCTCAGTTTATCCCAGCGGGAGGCGGCAGGGGTTCGCAATCGGGCAAGGCATGGATGTAGCAGCCCACGGCCTCGGTACGGCTCGTGCCAATGGGTTGGTCGCCCAGGGCGGCCTCGATGGCAGCCCGCAGATAGTGCCGGGTGATGACTGTGCGCTGCTTGCCCAGGTCCACAAACCAGTTATCGATCTGGCCTGCATAAAGCAGTTGCCCCTGCCTGCCGGTGAGAAACACCTCCGGGGTCAAACTGGCCGAAAAATACGCTGCCAGCTCCTGTCGGGCATCACGCAACACGGGAAAATGCAGCTGGTAACGCCGCGAAAAAGCATTGATCCGGCGCGGGTGGTCATCGCTGACCGAAAAAACCCCCAGCACCCGCAGGCCTTGCTCCCGGTACTGATCCTGGAGCCCGTTGAGGGTCCGCGTATAGTTCTGAGAAAGCGGGCATTCGGTTCCCAAAAACACAAAGGCCGTCAGGCTGTCGCTGGGAGTGAGGTAGCGGGCATAGGCGGGGGGCTCCGGCTGGCAGCCGGAGAAGAGCCAGGCCATTCCCACCAAAAATATGCAGAGCCGGTTTCTCATGAGCCAGTCTTTGATGCTAGGTTAGGCAATCTTGGGCGAACTTCCAAAGCAGCGGATTTCCTGGATTTTCTGTATCTTTCAGCCATGAGCAATTTCCGCATTGGCATCGCCGCAGACCATGGAGGCTACGCCCTCAAAATAGACCTCATCGCCTGGATGCAAGCTGAAGGCTACGAGCTGGAAGATTTTGGTGCCTACGCTTTCGAGCCCGCCGACGACTACCCCGACTTCGTGGTGCCCCTTGCCCGAGCCGTGGCGGCAGGAAAAGTACAGAAGGGGATCGCTTCTGCGGCAGCGGCATCGGGGCCTCCATTGCCGCCAACAAGGTCGTGGGAGCCCGCGCCGCCCTGGTCATGGACCATTACTCCGCCCACCAAGGGGTCGAACACGACGACATGAACATCCTCTGCCTCGGAGCCCGGGTCATCGGCTTCGAACTGGCCCGAGAGCTGAGCAGGGCCTTTCTCCAAGCCACCTACACCGGGGAAGAGCGCCACAATCGCCGCCTCGACAAGGTCAAAAGCCTGGAGAGCTGATCCGGAAACCTCCCCCCTTTGCCCCTTCGCGCCTTTGCGTGACCACTAACATGCTCATGCGCTGGGGG
>CAZIVQ010000143.1:0-7914 GCA_964542415.1 uncultured Bacteroidia bacterium
GGGGCCCAGGTACAGCCTTGGTTTCGTTGGGTAGCCATACAGCATTTTTTTTCCAACACCGCTGATTTTCGCCACGTCAAAGAAGCCCTCAACCCAGGCTATGCCCGTTGGGGATACAACAGCTCCGTAGAATATGCCTTCAATCGCCTGGTGGACAATGCCCTAGATCGCAAAAGCAAAGCCGTAGAGGAAGCCATCAATGAGCTGCATCGCTACGGGGAGATGCAATCGTATTTGGGCATGTCGCCCGAAACGATGTTTTTGGGCTATCCTTACGACCCGGAATTTCTGGAGGATTTCACCCCCGAGCTGCTCGTCAAGATGCTGCAAGGGGCACAGCTGGAGTTGATCAGCGGGTTTCAGCCTACCGCCTATCTGCAAGAAATCATGACCCTGGCCGACATTGGCGACCGGGTCAAAGAAGAAATTGGCCAGTTGAAAATCTTCCAGGTCTTGTTCAAAGGGCAGCTCGAGGCTGCAAAGCGCCTGTTGAAGGACAATGAATACCCTCTTTCCGATGCGACCATTTTGACCTTTGAAGGCTGGATTTCGTTTTTGCAGGGAGAAGAAGCAACCGCCATCGAGTGGTTTGACCATGCGGGAAAAAAGCTGCGCAAGCGCGGCTACCTGAGCGAGTACCCGGCCATTTTCCACGCCTTGGCCCTGCTGCTGAAGCATGACTACAGCCGAGTGAAGGTGTATGCCGACAAAAAAGTCGACCAGCCCCACCTGCTCAGTTTGGTCAACTACGTGGCCCTCCACCAGCAAAACGAAGCGAAACGGGCCAGCTATGCCGTGCGCGACTGGAGCCACCGCTACCTGGTCCATTTCGTGGATGTCTTCTTTTTTCTGATCGTGGCCACCTGGATCGAAGAGCCGCTGCCGCAGGAATACCTGGCCACCATGCGCGAGATGCTGGCCCAAGCCGAGGCCAACGAATATCCTTTTTTCTCCCAAAACCTCCACCTGCTGCTCGCCTTCCACGGCCCCGAATCCGAGGCGGATGCGCACCGGCAGGCCGCCGAGAAAATCTCCGCAGACACCGGCCTCAGCCCCCTGCTGTCGCGCCTCCAGGCGATGCCTGCCTGGGAGAGGGCCCTCTATGCCTTGCTACAGTTACAGCCCTCCACTCCCGGGGCGCAACCTACCGAGTCCGAAAACCGCCTGATCTGGTTTATGAACCCGGAAACCAAGTTCATCCAGCCGGTGGAGCAAAAGCTGCGCAAAAATGGCGGCTGGACCAAGGGCCGCAACGTAGCCCTCAAGCGCCTCAAAGAAGAAGGCCTGGATTGCATGACCGACCAGGATCGCAAGATCTTAAAGGCCATGAAGAAAGAGAACTACGGCTATTACGGGCAGGCAGAATATTATTGGGACTTCCCCGGGGCCGCCTATGCCATGATCGGCCACCCCCTGCTGTTTGCGGCTGAAAGCCGGGATGGCGGCAACATGATCCCCCTCGAACTCACTGAGCGCAAGCTCGAGCTGGTGGTCGAAGAAAAAGATGGCTCCTATGTGGTAAGCCTCGAACCGAAAGTGGCCGGGCCAGGGGTCCAGCTGATCAAAGAGACCAATACCCGCTACTACTTAATCTCCGTGTCGCAGGAGCAATGGGAGGTAGCCGCGGCCTTGCAGGGCAAGCTGCAGGTGCCCAAAGCGGGCAGCGAACGGCTCAAGGAGGCCATCGGCCGCCTGAGTAGCATTATGCCCGTGCAGTCGGCCCTGGCCGGAGATCAGGCAGCCCTGCCAGAGGTAGAAGCGACGCCCCTGCCCCATGTGCTGCTGCTACCGGTCAGCGACGGCTTCAAAGCCGAGCTCATGGCCAAACCCTTCGCCATCGCCCCTCCCTACCTCAAACCCGGGCAAGGGCGGGAAATCCTCATGGCCGAGGTCAAAGGCGAGCGGGTACAGACCCGCCGCGACCTGAAAAAGGAAAAAAAGCTGACCCGGGAGCTGGTCGCCGCTTGTCCGGTGCTGGAGCAGGTGCCCGGTTACCATCAAGAATGGCAGCTCGACGACCCGGAGCTGGCCCTACAGCTGCTGTTGGAACTAGAGCCCCTGCGCGTGGCGGGAAAAGTCGTGATCGAATGGCCCAAAGGCCAGCAGCTGCGCCTAGCAGGGCAGGCCGACTTTCAGCAGGTAAGCCTGCGGGTGCAAAGCCAGCAAAACTGGTTTGAGGTAGAAGGCGAGGTGCAGGTAGATTCCACCACGGTTTTGCAACTGCGGGACTTGCTGGCCAAGCTGACAGAAGCCCCCGACCGCGACTTCGTGGCCCTCGACGACGGCCGCTACCTCGCCCTGACCCAGAAGCTGCGGCGGCAGCTCGAAGAGATGCGCGCCTTCATGAACCAAGGCAAAGACGGGCAGGGCCTCCACGCCCTGAGTGCTGGCCTGCTCGAAGACTGGAAAGAGGCTGGGGCTTCGCTTGAAGCCGACAAAGCCTGGAAAGCCCAGATGCGTAAGCTCAAAAAGGCCCGCAAAGTGCAGCCCGTGCTGCCCCCTGACCTCCAGGCCGACTTGCGGCCCTACCAGCTGGAGGGCTTCCAGTGGATGGGCCGCCTCGCCGCTTGGGGCGTGGGCGCTTGCCTCGCCGATGACATGGGCCTGGGCAAAACCGTGCAGGCCCTGGCCTTGCTCCTCGACC
Organism: uncultured Bacteroidia bacterium; assembly: GCA_964542415.1. Lineage (GTDB taxonomy): Bacteria > Bacteroidota > Bacteroidia > J057 > J057 > CAZIVQ01. The sequence continues at coordinate 2,645 of CAZIVQ010000143.1, forward strand.
GGGCCAAATTAGGCCCGACCCTGGTGGTGGCCCCGGCTTCTGTCTCCCGCAACTGGCTGCGTGAAGCCGAGCGCTTTGCCCCCAGCCTGCGGCCCTATTTGCTGCACGAAGGCAACCGCAGCGAGACCATCGCCTCCCTGGGCCCCTATGACCTGCTCATCACCAGCTACAACCTGTTGCAGATCGAGATCGAAGGCCTATCCACGGTCAAGTTTGGGACCGTGGTCCTGGACGAGGCCCAGGCCATCAAAAACCGGCAGACCAAGCGCTCCAAAGCCGCCAAAAACCTCAATGCCGGTTTCCGCCTCATCACCACCGGTACGCCCATCGAGAACCACCTGGGTGAGCTGTGGAACCTCTTCGACTTCCTCAACCCCGGGTTACTCGGGTCCCTCGACCGCTTCAATGAGCGCTTTGCCAACCCCATTGAGCGGCAGGATGACCAGGAAAAGCGGCAGCAATTGCGCAAGCTGCTACGGCCTTTCATTTTGCGGCGGCGTAAGTCGGAGGTGCTGGAAGAATTGCCTGAAAAGACCGAAGTGACCCTCAACGTGTCCCTGAGCGAAGATGAGATGACCTTCTATGAAGCCCTGCGACAGGAAGCAATCGAAAAACTGGACAGCGAGGCGGGCCAAGCTGCCCACGGGGGCGAGCAGCGCATGCGCATCCTGGCAGAGATCAGCCGCCTGCGACAGGCCTGCTGTCATCCGGCTCTGGTGCGGCCGGAGATCAAGCTGGGGAGCAGCAAACTGGCTTTGTTTGGGGAGATTGTAGAAGAATTGCGGGAGAATGGGCACAAGGCCCTGGTGTTCAGCCAATTTGTGCGCTACCTCAAATTGGTGGAGGCCTGGGTGCAGAAAGCGGAGATCGACTACCAGTACATCGATGGACAGGTGCCGCTCAAGGAGCGGGAAAAACGGGTAAACGCCTTTCAGCAAGGCGAAGGCGACCTGTTTCTCATCAGCCTCAAGGCTGGGGGCACCGGTCTCAACCTCACCGCCGCCGACTACGTCATTCACCTCGACCCGTGGTGGAACCCCGCCGTGGAGGACCAAGCCAGCGACCGCGCCCACCGCATCGGGCAACAACGCCCGGTGACCGTCTACCGCCTCGTGGCTGAGCACACCATCGAAGAAAAAATCGTGCGCCTCCACACCAGCAAGCGCGAGCTCGCCGACAGCCTCCTCGAAGGCACCGACACCGGCGCCCGGCTCGACAGCGAAGCCCTGCTAGGGTTGATCAGAGGGGAGTAGGGGTAGTGGGTAGTGGGGTTTTGGGTTTTGGGTTTTGGGTTTTGGGTTTTGGGGAAAATCATGAATCTAGAACAAGGAGTTGCGAATGGAGAACGCTACTCTCCGTGTCCTCCGTGAAATCTCTGCCGGTTTCACCGCCATCCATGATCCGTGCCCTCCGTGGTAAAAGAGGGGGATTGGGGAATAGCACTACTCTAGCGCAGCTTCAGGAAAGCAGCCGTGCCAGTCCCAGCATCCCACCCTCTCAAAATCTAAATATCTCACCATCTCAAAATCTAAACATCTCACCATCTCACCCTCTCACCCCTGGAACGTCAGTCCCCGCGAAGCCATTGCGATTCAGGAAGAATTGCGGCAGCAAGTCCGGCTAGAGCCGCTGGCGTGTTCGCCGCGGCTCGTGGGTGGGGTTGACCTTTCGTATAACCGCTTTTCGGATCAGGCATTTGCAGCGGTGGTTCTGCTAGAGGGGGAAAGCATGGAGCGGGTGGGCTATGCGGGGGCTACTTTTCGCATGACTTTCCCCTACGTGCCGGGGTTGCTTTCCTTTCGGGAAATTCCCGTATTGCTAGAAGCCTGGAAGTTGCTGCCGGTGAAGCCAGAGGTGCTGCTGGTCGATGGGCACGGCATCATGCATCCCCGGCGAATGGGCATTGCCACGCACCTGGGGCTGCTCACCGGCCTGCCAGCCGTCGGTTGCGGCAAAAGCCGCTTGCTCGGAACCTACGAGATGCCGGGCGAAAGCCGGGGTTCCTATTCGCCCCTCTACGACAAAGACGACCTGCTGGGTCACGTCCTGCGCACCAAAAACCGCGTCAAGCCCCTATTCATCTCACCCGGCCACCTGATCGACTTCGAAGGGGCGCGCCACCTGGCTTTGCACTACGCCCGCGGCTACCGCCTGTCCGAGCCTACCCGTCAAGCCCACCTCATCGTCAATGCCCTGCGGCGCGAAGAGATTCCCCTGGGCTGGCAGGCGGGCTAATTTTCTGCTTGTTCACATTTATCTGCCAGCAAGTTTTCCACTTTCTTCTCTTTCTGGATAACTTTTAAAAAATCCTCCAGGTAGCTCCACATGGCACGCTGGTCGCGCCTGGGAAGGGGCTCGCAGCCTTCGATCAGGGCTTTGAACGCAGGCTCCAGGCCGATAAACTGATCCAGCGCCGCCTGCCATTCCTCTTCCGTTCGGCATAGCTTCCGCAAGTAGCGACGGTCATCGGTCGGGTCCAGCCCCGTGTAGGGAGCATTGACCAGCCGCGAGAAGTCGAAATCATAGGGAATGGGGAAAATCTCGCCTGGCTCAGTGCGGATCAACTCTATGTTTTTAAGCTGCTCCGTGCTCCAGTCCAAGTTGCCGATGGCGTATTGAAACAGGTACAACAAGGTCGTCTCCGCCCGGTCGAGGCTGTCCGGACTGGTACCGATTTCCCATTTTTCTCCCCCCAGCCTTTCTGCCAGCACATCATCATCCTCCAGCAAAAAGGCCACATGGGTTTCGGTAGGGTAGGTGCCGCTAAGGTCTTGGTACGTGATGCGGGCGAGCCGAACCCGGAAGCTTCGGGGCGTCAGCAGCTGGTACATCCGGTAGGTAAGGTATTCGCGCAGCACATAGGGATCTTCTTGGCAGTGGGTCACCAGCTTGAGGGTGCGGTGTCCTTCGAAAGGGGTTCCCGTGCGCTGGTCTTTTTTTAGGCGTACTTTCAAAGGGGGGAAGGCACAGTGGCTGGTGTCCCGGCGATAATTGCCCCGGCAACGCAGGTTGACCATCATCGCCACAGTGTCTTCGCCAAAAGCCGCACACAGGCTCGCGCCGTGGTAGTCGGGGTCTTCGCCCCGGTCATTTTGGATGGCCGCCAGGTTGGCCTGGATGATGATGGGCAATAGCTCATCTTGGGCAAAAAGATCCTCTGGCTGGGCCTGCAGCGCGTCAGCTGCGCCACAAAGGCCCGCGAATAGCAAGCAGCAAAAACGGAAAAACGGGGGAAGAGACATGACAGAAGACATGGTGACCTAGAAGAAGCAAGCACTGGAGCGGTAAGGTACATCCGCAGAGACGCCGGAAAAAGGGGCGGGGTTGCAGAATTGCCCTCCGGGAAATGGAGGGAAATTACTAAATTTCCTCTTCAGCTTCTTGATCCCCTCATTTCACCTTCCTTCTCCCATGCAAGCAGACGTCATTGTCATCGGTGCCGGCTTGGCCGGATTGGTCACGACCCTCGAACTCCTGGAAAAAGGGCGCTCCGTCTTGTTACTCGACCGCGGCCCGCTCAGCGACATCGGGGGCTTGGCCCGCTGGTCTTTTGGAGGCATTTTTTACGTCGATTCCCCCCTTCAGCGCAAGCGCGGGATTCGGGACAGTGAAGCGCAAGCCTTGCAAGATTGGTTTTCTTACGCCGAATTTGAAGCAGAGGACCACTGGCCCAAGCAATGGGCCGAGCAGTACGTGAGCCGCTGCACCCCGGAGGTCTACGAATGGCTCAAACCCATGGGCATCCGCTACATCCCCTTCGTGCAGTGGGTCGAACGGGGCCTGCCAGCCCATCCCGGCAATTCTGTGCCCCGCTTCCACATGGTCTGGGGCACCGGGGCCGAACTGGTGCGGGTGATCAAGACCCGGCTGGCCCAGCATCCCCAACGAGCCCGCCTGGTGGTCAAAGCCCACCATCAGGTCACGGACTTCCTCGCCCGCGAGGGGCGCATCGTAGGGGTGCGGGGGTTGGACGAAGCCAGTGGCGAAGCCTTCGAAGCCGAAGCCATGGCCACGGTCATCGCGGCCGGGGGCATCACCGGCAGCGTAGACAGGCTGAAAAACCATTGGTATGCTGCCTGGGGCAGCCCGCCCGAGACCCTCCTGACGGGCTCTCACCCCGTGGCCGACGGCCAAATTCACGAGGTCGCCCGTCAAGCCGGAGCCCATCTCACCCACCTGCACAAGCAGTGGAATTACGCCTCTGGCGTCCACCATCCCGACGCCCTGTTTCCTGGGCATGGCCTAAGCCTCGTCCCCCCCAAAAGCGCCCTTTGGCTCAACTACCGGGGTGAGCGCATCGGGGACCCGCCTTTGGTCAGTGGCTTCGACACCCGCTACTTGGTCGAGCAAGTTTGCCAGCAGGAGAAAAAATTCTCCTGGCAATTGCTCAACCGCAAAATCGCCCTCAAAGAGCTGAATGTCTCTGGTTCCCTTTACAACGACGCCATCCGAGAGCAGCGCATCCTGGCTTTCGCCAAAAACCTGCTGCTGGGCAACCAGGGGCTGCTTCACACCTTGACCGAGCGATGCGAGGATTTTTTGGTGGCGGAGAGTTTGGAGGCATTGGCTGGGAAAATGAATAGCCTGACCAGCAGCGAAGACATCGACCCGCGGCGGCTGAGGCAGGTGGTGGAGGCCTATGATCGGGCGGCTCAGACCGGCGACCCCGCCGCCGATCCACAGCAGCAACTCATCGCCCAGCTGCGCAGCTACCGCGGCGACCGCATGCGCACCCTGGCCCATCAGCCCATCCTCGACCCCAAAGGGGGACCGCTCATCGCCATCCGGGAGTTTGTGCTGGCCCGCAAAAGCCTCGGTGGCATCCTGACCGACCTGCATGGGCGGGTGCTTAGCCCCGCAAGCGAACCGATCGAAGGGCTGTATGCCGCCGGTGAAAGTGCCGGCTTTGGGGGCGGCGGCATCCACGGCCTCCGCGCCCTGGAAGGTACTTTCCTCGGCAATTGCATCTTCAACGGCCGGGTGGTGGCGAAGGGAATTGAAGGAAAGTAGGGGAAAAGGGAAGCTTTATGGGAAGAATCGGGCCAAGGGCGTCTTGTGCTTTTTTTTGGGGGGGTAATTGGCCGTGCGGTCCCGACCCCTGAGTAGCGAGGGGTTTAAAACCTCGCTACTCAGGGGCGAAGGGAGCGAGGGGGAGCAGCCTACCAAGCGTGGCGGGCACCCGGAGCTTGGCTGCGCCGACCCGACCCCAGCGGGGTCGCATATTTGTAGCAAAAATGCCATAAAGAATTCCCCGACCCCAGCGGGGTCGC
>CAZIVQ010000144.1:0-7904 GCA_964542415.1 uncultured Bacteroidia bacterium
CCCTATGCCCTTTCAATATGGAGTATGGAGTATGGAATATAGACCTGTTCCACTTGTTTACTGGCCCCTGAACCCTGAACCATGATTTACCTCATTCCCGTCGATTTTTCTCCTTGTTCGCTCCAGGCGCTGCGCTACGCGGCCGAATGGGGGGCCGCCGAAGGCGGGGTCAAGCTGGTGTTGTTTCATGCTTACCTGCCTCCCACCTTGGAACCTTACATGGAGAGCTATATGCAGACCGCGCTACTGGCGCAGCAAGAGGAGCTGGCGCTACAGCACTTTGCGGAGATGAAGGACACCTTGCCAGCCGACTTGCAGGCCAAGCACGAATGGGAGTTTCGCTTGGCTTTGGGGCCTCCGGTAGAGGAAATCCGGCAGCAAGTAGAGTCCTGGCAGCCAGACTTGCTGGTGATGGGCATGCGCGGCAGCAACAAGCTGCTCCAGAAGTGGCTGGGCAGCACCACCACTGGGGTGATGCAGCGGATAGCTATCCCCCTGCTTGTCGTGCCAGAGGGGACGAAGTTTGAGCCGGTGCGGCGGCTGGTTTATGCCAGCGACTACGAAGCCGAAGATGTGGAGGTAATCGACCGCTTGCTGGACTTTGCCCAGCGGCGGCAGGCTCACATCCACTGCGTGCATGTGCAAACGCAGGAGAAGGCTGAGGCCGAAACCCGGATGCGGGAGCAGTGGCTCAAGCAAGCCTACGCCTTCGAAATGCAGCGCAGCCACCTGCAATTCGATTCTCTCTCTCACGAAGAAGTGGGAGAAGGCCTGCGGCAGTACCTCAGCCAGCACCACGCGCAGCTCCTGGTGATGCTTACCCACCGGCGCGGCTGGCTCGGATCATGGCTTATGGGAAGTGAAACTAAGAAAATGGCCCAACGCAGCCCGGTTCCCCTTTGGATTTTTCATATGGAATGATTAATATATTATCGATTTACACCCCTTAACTTTCAACCCCATGAATATCACCATAACCGCAGACAAAACCCTGAAGAAGATATCGGAGGAGTTTTCCCAGAAGTTTCCGAATCTAAAGCTCGAATTTTATAGTGCCCCGCATCAGGTGGGAGAAAAAAGTTCGCTTTGGGACAAGCTGAACCTGGACCAGCCCATCTCCAAGGTAGGCAACTTCGGCCACGATGAAACGCTCAGCATCAATGGCCACATCAAAGTAGCCAACCTAGAGCAGCAGTTTCAGAAACTCTATGGCATCGGTATGCAGGTCATGCGCCGCCGGGGACCCAATTGGGTACAAACCAGTGCCAGCGATGACTGGACCCTCGCCCAGCAAAACCGGGAAGGCGAGGCTATCTCATGATGTAGCGTCGATGCCGCTCCGGCCCTGCCCCGGCCTGTGCTTGCCGGGCTGTTTTTTTATCGTAAACTTGCAGCCAGCCTTTCTTTTCTCTTACTCATTGTGCTAGCCAATGTCTGAAAAAGACCAACATTCCCGCTTGTCGGCGATCATCGAAACGGCGATCGATGGCATCATTACCATTGATAGCCGGGGCACCATCGAATCGATGAACCCGGCGGCGGCCAAGCTCTTTGGTTACCAGCCAGCGGAGGTCATCGGCCAAAACATCAAGGTACTGATGCCTGATCCCGATCGCTCGGCCCATGACGGTTACATCCAACACTACCTCACAACCGGTGAGGAACGAATCATAGGGATCGGCCGGGAAGTGTCGGGGCTCAAAAAAGACGGCACAATTTTCCCTTTCCGCCTGGCCATCAGCGAGGTAAAACTGGAAGCAGGGCAGCGCATTTTTACCGGCATCATCCATGACCTGACCGAGAGCAAGCGCAATGAGCTGCGGCTGCGCCAATATGCCGAAGAGCTGGAGCGCAGCAACCGGGAGCTGGAAAATTTCGCCTATATTTCCTCCCATGACCTGCAAGAGCCCTTGCGGAAAATCCGGGCGTTTGGCAGCCGCATCGAAACCAAGGAAGCGCCCCAACTCACCGAAAAAGGCAAAGACTACCTCCAGCGGATGCTCAACGCTTCGGCCCGGATGCAAAACCTGATCAACGACCTACTGGTTTTCAGCCGGGTATCGAGCCAGGCCAAACCCTACGAATCGGTCGACCTCAACCAGGTCCTGGCCGAGGTGGTGTCGGACCTCGAAATCGCCATTCAGCAGAGTGGGGCCGAGCTCACCCTCGCCTCCCTCCCCCACATTCAGGCGGAGCCGCTTCAGATGCGGCAATTGCTCCAGAACCTCATCTCCAATGCGATCAAGTTTCGCGAACCAGAGCGGGCGGTAAAGATCACCGTCGACTGGCAGCCCGACCCCGAGGCCCCTGATCCTCAGACCGGAAAGATCCAGCTGCGGGTCCATGACAATGGAATCGGCTTTGAAGAGAAATATCTAGACCGTATTTTTAACATCTTTCAGCGCCTGGAAGGGCGTAAGTACGAAGGCTCTGGGATCGGTTTGGCGATCTGCCGCAAAATCGCCCAGCGGCATGAGGGGGACATTACCGCCCAAAGCCAGCCAGGCAAAGGGACGACTTTTATTGTCACCCTGAGCCGGACCCAAAGCCAGGAAATGCGCGAACATTTTTTCGGGAAAAAGACCGCTCCCTACGATGGAGACGAGCGAGAGAAGTCGGCGTAGCGTTTTATTTTCGACCCTAACTTCCATGTACCAAATTCAAAAAAAGCGAACCCCTATTTCCCTGCTGGTTGCCGAAGATGACCCCGAAGACCGCCTGCTGACTCAAGACGCCCTGGAAGAGAGCCAAGTGGCCAATCAGCTGCACTTTGTGGTGAATGGGGAGGAATTGTTGGATTATCTTTACCAGCGCAAGGCCTATGAAGACAAGGAAGCTTATCCCCGCCCGGGGCTCATTCTCCTCGACCTGAACATGCCCAAGAAAGACGGCCGGGAGGCCTTGGCAGAAATCAAGGCTGACCCTGATTTACGGCGTATCCCCATCGTGGTGCTCACCACCTCCAAAGCGGAGGAGGACATCCTGCGCACCTACAACCTGGGGGTGAGCTCCTTCATTACCAAGCCAGTCAGCTTCGATGGCTTGGTCGAAGTGATGCAGACCCTGAGCAAATACTGGTTTGAAATCGTAGAGCTCCCCGACCATTGAAAAACCTGGCCCAGCTAACATCCATTCTTCTGGTCGATGACGACGAAGAAGACTACCTCATCACCCGGGACATCGTGGAGGAGGTAAACCATCGGCGCTACACCCTCGACTGGGTGCAGTCCTACGAGCAGGCGTTGGGGTTGATCCGGGCCCGCTCCCATGATGTCTACCTGATTGACTACCGCTTGGGGGCCCTCAGTGGCTTGGACCTGATCCAGGAAGCCCTTGAGGCGGGGGTGCATGCGCCCCTGATCTTGCTAACGGGGCAGGGAGATATCGAGATCGACGAGCAAGCAGCCCAAGCCGGTGCCGCCGACTACCTGGTCAAGTCCCAGCTGACGGCCGACCGGCTGGAGCGCTCCATACGCTACTCGGTCAAGCAGGCACGCAGCCTGAGTGAAATCCGTATGCTGAATGCAGAACTGGAAGCCCGCGTGGAGCGGCGCACCCATGCCCTGCAGAAGGCCATCAATGACCTCGGACAGAGCCAGCAGCTCTATCGCTCCATCGCCAACAACTTCCCCAACGGGGCCATCGTGGTGCTGGATGATGCCTACCGCTATGTCTTCGCCGATGGGCAAGAGCTGCGAGTCCTGGGCTTGGATAAGCACGAGCTGATCGGGCAGCGCATCATGGAGCTTTTTCCGGAAAACCAGATCCCGGTGGTCACCTATTACCTGCAGCGGGTGTTTGAGGGTGAACCGCTCAGTTTCGAGTTGTCATTTGACCAAAACACCTACTCCTTTCGGAGCGTTCCCCTGGAAGACTACAAGGGCGATATCCACCAGATTCTGGTGGTATTTACCAACATCACCAAACAGAAAAAAGCCGACCAGGAAATCCGCCGGGCGTTGCGCAAAGAGAAGCAGCTCAATGAGCTCAAGTCGCGCTTCACCGCCATGGCTTCGCATGAGTTTCGCACTCCCCTCAGCACCATTCTTTCCTCCGTCTCGCTCATCAGCCGCTACCCCAAAGAGGAACAGGAGCCCAAACGGCAGAAGCATATTGGGCGCATCAAATCTGCGGTGAGCAACCTCACGGCCATTCTCGACGATTTCCTTTCGCTCAGCAAGCTCGAAGAGGGCAAAATTCTCGTCCGGCCCAGCCATTTTTTGCTTCCTGATTTTTGCGAGGAGGTGCTGGGCGAGATGAGTACCGTCGCCAAACCCGGGCAGCAGCTGATCCATGAGCACCAGGGCCCTACCGAGGTCTTTCTAGACAAGCACCTGACCAAAAACATTCTACTGAACTTGCTTTCCAACGCCATCAAGTACTCCGGTGAAGGCAAAGATATCCACCTCACGACCACGGTTTCCGGCCACCACGTCACCCTGACGGTACGGGACCAGGGCATCGGCATCCCAGAAGAGGAGCAGGTCCACCTCTTTGAGCGCTTTTATCGCGCCAACAATGCCACCAACATTCAAGGGACCGGCCTGGGGCTGAACATTGTGCAAAAATACGTGAGCCTGATGAGCGGCAAGGTCGAATTTGAGAGTGTCCTGAACCAAGGAACGACCTTTACCGTGCGGCTGCCCCGGCTTTCGGCGGATGCAGAAGTACTTCCTTCCCCTCAAAACCTCCAGGATCACCTTTAGCCTTAGGTTGTTCCATTTGTCCTACCTTCTTTTTACTCCCACCTATGAAAAAAATTCTGCTGATAGAAGACAACTTCGAAATGCGCGAAAACACCAGTGAGATCCTGGAACTGGCGGATTACGAAGTGATCACGGCCGAGAATGGCAAGGTGGGGGTGCAGCTGGCGAAAAATGAAACCCCAGACCTGATCATCTGCGATGTGATGATGCCGGAACTCGATGGTTTTGGGGTACTGCGCATGCTGAGCAAAAACCCCGCTACCGCCAGCATTCCCTTCATTTTTCTCACCGCAAAATCTGAGAAGAGCGACTTTCGCAAGGGCATGAACCTCGGGGCCGACGATTATGTGACCAAACCTTTTGACGATGTGGAATTGCTGGACGCCATCGAGATGCGCCTCAAAAAAAATGAGATCCTGGCCAAGGATTATGAGCGCAGCACCGAGGGAATTTCTGGCTTCATTAGCGATGCCAAAACCAAGGATGCCTTGAGCGAGCTTTCCGACAAGCGGCAGACTCGGATTTACAAAAACAAGGAAATTCTCTTCCACGAAGGCAGCTACCCCACCGGGCTGCTTTTCATCAACACTGGCAAAGTCAAGACTTACAAGACCAACCAAGACGCCAAGGAGTACATCACCGGGCTTTACAAAGCGGGCGACTACCTGGGATACCTGCCGTTGCTGCGGGATACCCAATACGAAGAGTCGGCCATGGCCATGGAGGACACGGAGGTGCTGATCGTGCCCCGCGACGATTTTTTCTCCCTGATGTACAACAACCGCGATGTGGCGAACAAATTCGTGCGCATGCTCTCAGACAACCTGAGCCAGAAAGAGGAAGAACTGCTCCACCTCGCCTACGATTCGGTGCGCAAGCGGGTGGCCGATGCCCTGCTAAACTTGCAAAAGAAATTTCAGGACAGTGACCAGAAAGTCTTCTCCATGCCCGTCACCCGCGACAACCTCGCCAGCATGGTCGGGACCTCCAAAGAGTGCGTGATCCGGGTGCTTTCTGAGTTTAAAGACGATGGCCTGATCGAGACCCACATGAGTGAAATCACCATCCTCAATACCGAAGGCCTGATCAACGTGCAGTATTAGGAAGGCAGGAGCACTGATCCAGGAAAAAGGGGGGGATTGCTCTACGATTTTCCCAGCTTTCGGTGCCGTTTGTAGCGGTGGCCTGCAGGCCCGGCAGCTGCCGGGGCAGCTGCTCCCTTTCGTCTGAAAGGGAGCATGGCCTATATTGTCCTTGGGGCAACACACTTATCCTTCAACTACACACGCTGGCTCATTTTCCGGTTACGGGGCAAACCCTAACGGTCGTTAGATGGTATTGGTATAAACTACAATAGCAATACTTTCGCTCTATTCCTTTTCCCTCTCCATCAAACCCTTAACCCCTATGTTTATGAAGAAGTCCTTGTTGCTTTTTCTGACGCTTGTGGCCCTGTTGGCCAGCAGTTGTATCGTCATTCGTCAAGGTGAAATTGGCGTCAAACGCAAGTTCGGCAAATTCTCTCCTTACGTACTCGGGCCCGGCCTTCACGGCTTCAATCCCTTTACCACCGTGGTTCTCATCGAACCCGTACGCACGATCAACCTCGAAATGGCCCTTGACTTGCCCAGCAAAGAGGGCCTGACCATCCGCTCCGACATTTCCATCCTTTACCGCATCGAAAAGGCGGCCATGCCTCAGGTGCTCGAAGAGATCGGCACCAACTACGAGCAAATCCTGATTGCTTCGACTTTCCGCTCGGCCGCAGCTGACGTCAGCGCCCGCTTTTTTGCCAAGGACATGCACTCCGGCGAACGGTCCGTGATCGAAAAGCAGATTCAGGCGCGCATGCACGAACTGGTCGCAGACCGAGGATTCGAGATTGAGGCGGTGCTCATGAAGAGCATCCAGCTGCCCAAAGGCCTGGCCCAAGCCATAGAAAACAAGCTCGAAGCCGAGCAGCGCTCGCAAGAGATGGAGTTTGTGCTAGGACGCGAGCGGCAGGAAGCCCAACGCAAAATCATCGCCGCCGAAGGCGAACGCGACGCCCAACAGATTATCTCCCAGGGCCTCACCGATGAGATCATTCAATTACGACAGATCGAAGCCCTGGAAAAGCTTTCCACTTCCCCTAACGCCAAAGTCATCATCATGCCGACCACCCCTAGCGGCCCTCGTCCCGATCAGGTCTCCCAGCCTATCATCCTGAACACCTCAAACTAACGATCCCAAGAATAGCTTTTCCTTTTTTCCGGATGCCCTGCAAGGGGGTGTCCGGTTTTTTACGATAAGCGACTGGGCGACAAGCGATTGGGCGATAAGCGATAAGCGACTGTGCGATAGGCGACTGGGCGACGAGCGACGAGCGACGAGGCAAAAAACCTCTGCGTTCCTCGCGTAAACTCAGCGACTTTCTGAAAGTATGTCCTCCGGTAAATGCGGTAAAAAAACTCCGTGCCCTCCCCCGGTGAACTGTGGGATCCATGTTCTGTGGTGAAAAAGAGAGAGGCGAATCCCCTTCAGCTAGCGCCGGGTACCCCGCCGGGCAAAGAGGTTGAGTAACGCCTGGATGTAGGACTCGCGGGTGTTGATAGAGACGAAGTCAGCGCCGGCGCGCAGGAAGGACTCGCGGGTCTGGGCGAGGTTGGCTTCAAACCACTGCGCGTAGCGGGTACGGGTGGCTTTGGAAGCGGTATCTACCCAGGCTACTTGGCCGGTTTCGGCGTCGAGCATCCGGGCGAGGCCGACGTTGGGCAGCAGGGCCTCGCGCTCGTCGAAAAGGTGGACCCCTACCAGGTCATGGCGGCGCTTGGTGATGAGCAAGGCGTCTTGGTAGTCGGGGCCGGTATTCATGAAGTCGGAGAGCAGAAAAACGATGCTTCGCTTCTTGAGGAAATTGGTGAGGTGGCGCAGCACATCGGCGAGGTCGGTCCCCTGCCCTTCCGGCTCGGTTTCGATCACGTCGCGGATGATACGCAGGATGTGGTTGCGGCCTTTTTTGGGGGGAATGAATTTCTCCACCCGATCTGTAAAGAGCATCACCCCTACCTTGTCGTTGTTGTTGATGGCCGAAAAAGCCAGCACCGCGCAGATCTCAGTGATGATGTCTTGCTTCATGCGGGCAATGTCGTCCCGGTCTTTCTGCGTACCAAAAAGCGTAGACCCACTCACGTCCACCAGCAACATCACCGTCAGCTC
>CAZIVQ010000145.1:0-7884 GCA_964542415.1 uncultured Bacteroidia bacterium
CGGTCCCCCCAGCCGCACCGCGCGTGGGGACTCCTCCGGATGGCTCGGGTGTCCCAAGTCATAGAGTTCTTCCGAAAGCCAGTTTTCTTCTACTGGCAACAGCTCGAAGTACAGGCTGCCATCACGCCGCCGACACAGGTGCCCGACCCCTTTTACCTCGTAGGCTTCCTTGTGGGAGAGCCCGTGCTCAATCTCCCGCCGAATCCGGCTAATGATCTGCTGCGCCTCCTCGGCGGGCATGAAAATCCGGTCGGTAAGGTAATGCTGCAACGATACCGCAGGGGTCTCTTCTGGGCTGAAGGTGATGTCTATATGGGGAGGGTTGAGCAGTTGATTGCTGCTCGCGGGGGCATAAGCGCCCCGGTAGGTTTTGCGAAAGGTACCGATCCCAGGTATGGAAAAGGCATCCAACGCTTCAAAGGCCGATTGTAAATAAATTTCGCTGTTGATTTCCATGGTCGCGGTAGTATCCCTTCGGGTTCATTGAATATACGCAATCAAGGCACAAAACGTATGCCAATTGCGTTAATTATCAAACCCTTCGCCTATGCTAAAACCCCAGCGTCAGGCCTGCCCGGAAGTCGATCCGTCGCTCAGGGTAGTTGTGCCAGCGCTGGTAATTACTGTTTAGCAAATTATTCACGCTCAAAAATACCGAAAATCCATCGGTTATCCTATAGTCTACCCCTGCGTTCAGCCGGGCAAATAATCCCCGCCGGATAATTTCTCCTTCTGCGTCCACCGACATCGGGCTGCTGCCAAACACGTTGAGCGAAGCTTGCGCGGTGAGTTTTTCTTGGTAGACGTACTTGGCGTAAACATCGAGCCGCAGCGGCGAAGCGTGAAAGTACCGCTCTACCGTAGTGGTGCCATAGTTATTGATGCTCAGGGCAGCCCCGGCCCCCAACTCATCGTTCACCGCATAATTGATCCCGGCATAAAGCCCCGAGATGGTGGTCAGCGAATCGTACAAAGCATCGAAACGATAGAGCGTATCGGGGGCAAAATAGATCAGCTGGTTCTCCACCCGTCGGTAAAAGACCCGGGCGGTGTAGTCCCAGGCATCGTTGAGCTGTCCTTTGATGCCCGCAAAAATGTTCATTTTCTCGATGGAGGGCTTGAGGAAGATCGAGTCGCTGAGGTAGCGATTCTCAAAAAACATGTCGTAAAGGTCGTTGCGCTGCATGCCGCTGGTGTAGCCCACAAAGGCCGTCAGGGCTTCGGGCAAAATGGCATAGCTCACCTCGATATCCGGCCCCACATTGGAATAATTGAGGCTGTCGGCATTGTTGCTGAAGTAGTTGAGGCGAATGCCTGCCCGGAGGTTCAGGGCGCCAGATTGGTAGCGAACCTGCGGCGTGGCCTCCACAAAAAAGCGGTTCTGATTCAAGCTGCCTTCGAAGCCGCTGCGCCCGTCGGTATAGTTGATCTCCGATTCCAGCCCCACCTTGAATTCATCGTTGATGCGGTAAAATCCATTGGGCAGCAGGCTAAAGGAGAATTCGCGGTTCTTGCGCGCTTCGTTGAAGAAGCGCAGGTCCCAGCCGGCATCGTATTCGAAGGGCTGCTTTTTGTCATAGTTACTGACCAAACTGGCCCCGAATTGAAAGCGCGTAAAACTGTTGCGCAGGGTGTCTTCCCTCAGGTCGGCATTTTCTCCCAACAGGGTGTCTTCGGCAGAATAAATGGGATCGGCATAGAAGAAATAGCCCGTGTTGTAGAGGTGCATTTTGCCCTTGAGGGTATATTCCCGGCTGAGCACTTCGGCGTGCAGGGTGCCAAAATCCTCCCGAAAACGCCGCAGCGGAATTTCATCCTGATGGGCCGAGATATGGGTAAAATCCAGGCCGTAGTCGATGTCCCGGTCGCGGCCATTGTTGAGGTAAAGCTGGGCAAAAGGGGTCACATAGCGACCAATGCCCAACTTCACGAAGTTGTTGCGCAACGCTTCGGGCTTTTCGCGCTCCACCGGCCGGATGATCGGCGGATTGGGCTCAAACTGAGTCGGCACATAAAACGACTGGCTGTTGTACTGCATTTCCTCGGCCTTGCCCGGCTTGAGTTGCTGGGAAGGAGGCTTGAGAAAAGGTTTTTCACTGTCGATCACATCTTCGATGCGTTCGTTGGTCAGGACCAGGCTGTCCTTGCCCCCGAGCGGGTCCCCCGGCTGGGCCAGGGTCAGGGCCGGGAAGGCCAGGCAGAAAAACAGAAAATATGCAATGGACTTGGACATGCGAAAAGATGGTTTGGCGAGAAGAATAAGACAACAAAGGAAACCAGGTAGCGGCCTGCCTTAACGCGGGGCATCTACCTCCTGGGCCTCGATTTCGGCGAGACGCGTCTGCGCCCGCTGCTTCACCTCAGGAAATTCATCCTGGTTGATCAGGCTCTCGAGCGTACCCTTCGCCTGGAAGGTATTGCCGCTGAAGAAGTAGGCCTCCGCCACCACGAGAAAAGCCAGGGCCTTCTCGTAATTAAAAGCGGGGAAATTGTTCTTCATGTAGGTATTGGCATCGATGGTGGCCTTGAAACCAGCCTCCGCCTCGGCAAATTTCCGGTCAGCCTCCACGATTTTCCCTGCCTGCTCGAGGTCGAAAGCCTCGGTGTAGTGCTTCATGCCCTGATCGAAGGTAATCTGCACGATCATGCGCTGGCTTTCTGCTCCGAAGGCATTTTTGAATTCCGACTCCACCGAGCGGAAGGTCTGTAGCGCCTGCGGCAAGCGACCGGCGGCGTACTGGTTGTGGCCGATGGCCACCCGCGCCTTGGTCCGCGAGTACTCCGCGACCTCGGCATTGTTGGCGATCTCCTGCAAGGCATCAATGGCTGGGTCGTGGCGGTCGAGGGCCCGGTGGCTCTGCGCCACCCCAAAGAGCGCCTGCACCCGGTTGGTCAGGTTGCTCGCATCCTGAGCCAGGGTCTGGTACAGCTCCAGGGCGCTGAGGTAGTTGGCTTGTTCATAGTGCAGCGCCGCCGCTTCGAGCAAGGCCGCTTGCATGAAATCATTGCGCACCTGGGCCCCATAGACCCGCTGAAAATCCTGAAGCGCTTCCTGAAATTGCCCCAACTCCCGGTAGCTCCGGGCCCGGAACATCAGCGCCTCGTAATAGTCAGGCCCATTCCTGTAGTCCTTGATGTAGTCAGAAAATTGCTGCATGGCCGAGCGGTAGTTGCCCGCAAAGAAGCGGTCCTTGCCAGTCTGAAACACCAGCGAGGCCAGGTTGGTATCCATCTGCGGATTCTGGTTGCGGTAGTCACGCAGCACCCGGTCAAACTCTCGCTCCGGGAGCAGGCTGGAAAGGTTGTCCAGCGCGATTTTGGCGTTCTTCTCATCTTTGGCGTAGTCGGTCAGCACCTTCTTGAAGTAGGAAATGGCCCCTTCCTGGTTGCCGGCGTTAAAAGCAGCGATCGCCATGCGGTTCAGGGCATCGGCGGCCAAGGGGCTGCGAGGATATTCTTCCACCAACATCCGGGCGTACTTCAGCGCTTGGCCGTTGTCTTTGATCCAGGTGGCGTAGATTTCTGAAATCCGGTCCAGGGCATTGTCGCGCAGATCGGAGTCGCGGTAGCGGCTGATCATCTGGTCAAAGGTATTGACCGATTTCGAATACTGATTCTGTCGATAATAGCCTTCGGCCAGCTGGTAGGCGGCATAGTCGAGGTGCGCGAAGCGCAGGTCTAGCACCTGCTGGTAGTAGCGGGCGGACTGGCTGTATTTCCGCTGCAAAAAGAGACAATCGCCTAAGCGCAAGTAGGCATCGACGATCACATTCTTCTGCTCCTGCCGGCTGGTTTTGCCCAAAAAATCTTCAAACTGCTGCTCCGCCCGGCCATATTGTTTTTGCTTGAAATGGGTCCACCCCAGGCCGTAAAAACCCCGCGCGTAATATTTATTTTTGCTGGCTCCGGGCATCCGCAGAAATTGCTGGTAGGCCCGCTCGGCAGCGGTGAAATCGTTTTTGCGGTAGGTGGCTTCCGCCAGCCAAAACTGCGCACTCTGCGCCATGTCGCGGTCGTAGTCATTGTCCACCGCTTTCTGGAAGAAGGCGATCGCCCGGTTGAAACTAGGCTTTTCGTACTGCTCCAGGGCGTAGTAGTAGCACACCATCTGGTAGGCCTGCCGGGTGCGGGCCGTGGTGCGGGGAATGGATTCGAAGTAGCGAATCGAGCGGGGGTAGTCGCGCTGGTACAGAAATGCCTCCCCAATCATGGCCTGGACTTCCGGCATAAAATCGGCCTGCGGGTAGTCGCGGCTCAGCTCTACCAGGGCCTTGATGGCTTCGCTGTATTGGCGAGTGGCAAAACTGGCCTTGGCATACTGAAAAAGGGCATCCTTGACAATCTCCGGGTTGCCGCGGTTGCCTACCTCCACCGCTTTTTGAAAAGCCAGCTTGGCCGCATCCTGGTTGGGCGGTTGGATTTTGAGGAAACAAAACCCCAGGTAGTAGGACGCCACTTGCTCCAGGGAATCGCTCTGGCCCAGGGCTTTCTGAAAAATCGGGACAGCCCGGGCGAATTCATTCTGCTGGTACTCGGCATAGCCATAGCGGAAGTAGTCGTGGCGGTTCATCCGCCCCCGAGCCTGCACGTAGCGATTGAAAAATTCGGTGGTGCGGGGATAATCGTTGCGCTCAAAGCTGGCGTTGGCCACAATGTAGTAGATCTCAGTTTCCTGCCCTTGCACCTGAGGCCCGGCGATAAGTTCATCGGCCAGGACATAGAGTTCGTCGTAGCGCTTGAGCTTGAGCAGGGTATTGGCCAGGTAGACCTTGATCTCCTGCCCGTATTTAGGCGAGTTTTCCAGGGCGCTGAGGGCGTCGTAGGCGGCAAGGTAGTCCTGCTCTTGATAGAGGATCACTGCATAGTAGTACCGAGCATCCTCCTGATAGGGATTTTCGCGGCGACTGACCTGCTCGAAGTAGACTTTGGCGCGGCTCAGGTCCCCGGCTTTGAAGTGGCTGTAACCCAGGAGGAAAACGGTCTCTTCGAAGCGCTCCTGCGTCATGCCGCCCGCTTGATAGGCCTCTTCCAGCGGTTCGATGGCTTCCTCGAACTTTTGCCGGTCAAAGTAGAATTTGCCGAGGTGGTAGCGCATGAGCCCGGCGCGGGAGTTGGCGGCGTGCTCGCGGATAAAGGCCTGCATCATGCTCACGGCATCTTCCCGCTCCAGTTTGGCGGCCGAAAGGGCTTGCAAGAATTCGGCGTGGACGTGCAGGTCATTGCCGCCTTCGGGGGCGCGCAGGTCCTCTTCGGCTTGCAAAAACTGGGTGAGTTTTTTCTCCGCAGCGCCGTAGTGGCCTTTGTCAAACAATTCTACCCCTTCTTCATAGAGGGGATGAAAGGAATAATAGGGAGAAAGTTGGGCGGAGGTCTGCGTGAGCATCCCCCACACTAGGATCCAAAGGGCAAAGAGGCGTCTCATGGATGATGGTTTTTGGCAGAGGAGAGAAAAGCGGCCGGGGCCAGCCTGCCCGAGGCTTTTTCTGTTTGATGGGGTTATACTTTCGCAAACGCCATCGGGTTCGTAATTTATCAATGTTCGGAAGGTTTTGCACCAATCGCAACCCCTGGCCCGGCAAGCGCCGCATTTATCCGGGGTTTGGGGTCTTTCATCAAAGGACATGCCAAGCCCGGCACAGGTGGCTTCCTGCGCAAAAAGCCTTTTCTACCGTGTCAGCGGGAAGAAAATCGGTGCCAACGGGGTTATCGCTTTTTGAACTTGATCTCGCTGTCGAGGCTGGCGTTGCCTTCCAGCAAGTCCAGAAAACTCATTTCGATGGTCACCGTTTTGCCGTCGGCAGAAAGGCTGGCCTCCTGGTTATCGACATTTTTGACCTTGCCTGGCAGGTGGTAGACGGTGGTCATGCTGGCGTTTCCCAGCATCATTTTGGCCATTTCTAGTGCCTGCTGATCCTCTTCGGTGGCTCCGGCTTCGTTGAAAATGTCATCCACGCTGGCGGCGGAGCGGGTGAGGGTACGTTTGTCGAGGGAGAAAGAATTCTTGCCATTCAGGCCGGGCAAGCCTTCGTTGCCGCTGGCGGCGAGGGCTGCGGTGGCGGCATTGAGGGCTTCGATGCTGGCAAAGTCGTAGCCCAGGGTATAGGTGTATTGTTCCAATTGGTAGTGGACCTTACCTATGCCGCCTACTTGCCGCAGCTTGGCCACGTTTTCCTGCATAGCCGAATCCATGGCCCCGAGCATCTCCTGGGCGCTTCCCCCTTCCTCGCTTTCTCCCATCAGCCCTTCGACCATCTGCATCATTTCAGAAAGGTCGATGGTCTGCTGATAGGCGCCAGAACCGTCTTGGTTGAGGGTGATTTCTTCTTCTACATCCAGGCAACTCGTGACCAGCCCCGCCAAGGCAACGAGCAAACCCATCAAGCACACACGCAGCCCCATCCGCAACCAGGGGGCAGCAACAAAAGCAGGTGAAGAGAGATGAGGTAGCTTCATGAATGGCAAATAATAAGGTGAGAAAATGGGCCATGCGCCCATTTTTCCCCGCAAGATACGAGATTTCCCCAATCAATGAGTCAGGATGAACGGGATACCTGATATCCTGCCCCTTCTGTCCAATTCTCTCAATCTCCGGTGCCCAGAGTCCCAGACCTGTCCATGCTGTCCCACCGCCAAGCTGACAAAAGTCAGGGGAAAACCTGCCAGCTATCATTGAAAAAGTAAGGGAACAAGGGGTATTTTAACCTTAGCAAGAATTCAAGAGTAACCTACCGGTTTTCATTATGAGACGATAAGCACAAGATACTGTCCATCAAGCATTTACTTAGCGTCTTGGCGTGAAAAATTAGAACAAGTTATTCTTGGCGTCTTACTTAGTGCCTCCGGACCAACTTTTCAACAAAGCCAGCACGCCTTTCCCGACTCAACAACATGGCCCATTTTTCCATCTTCTGAACCTGGCATCATGAGTTTATTTACCCGCATCATGGTAGGACTGGACCTCAGCAGTCCGGTCGACGAGCAGCTTTTGCAGTTCTTGCCTCTTATCGCCGGAAATTTTCCTCCTCCCAAGGTTTATTTCCTCCATATTTCCTACGAGCTCCAACTCCCGGTACGGGTAGGGGAGCGCTACATGCGGGAGGCGGCCTCACCCTCGCGGCGCCCCCAGCTTCAGCGGCAACTGGAGGCCAAGGTCGCGGCCCAGCTAGATATGGGCGAATACGAGGGCGAATGTGCGGTATTGGAAGGAACCATTACCCGGCAGATGCTCCAATATGCGGAAGAAAAACACATCGACCTGGCCTTGCTGGGGCGCAAGGACCAGCCCAAGGGCAGTGGCATTGCTACTGAACGGTTTTTGCGCAACAGCCAGGGCTCAGTGCTTTTCTTGCCCGAGCGCGCAGGGAAGCCTCCTACCCTAAAGCGCATGTTGCTGACCACGGATTTTTCCCCCTATGCTACCCATGCGTTTCGGCAAGCTATTGCCCTGGCCCACAGCCTGGATCCGGTCCCGGTCATCGACCTGCTGCATGTGTACGATGTGCCCACGGCCCAAGCCGTGAACATCAGCCGCGACCGGGGCAATTTCTCTCAGGTCATTCGCCAGCATGCAGAGAGCAGCATGGAAACCTTTCTGCAGGGCATGCCCCTCGAAGGCCTGGACCTGGAGGTACATTTGCAGGAAAATACGCATTTCAACACGGCCCGGCACATCATCGACCTGGCCCGGAAGACCCAAACGGACCTGATCGTGGCGGGAGCCCGGGGACAGTCTACCTATTCTTCCCTGCTGCTGGGACTGGTCACGGAAAAATTGCTCCGCTACCATGGGCATATCCCGCTGCTGATCATGCGGATGGGGTGAGGGGGGGGTTGGGTTTTGGGTTTTGGGTTTTGGGTTTTGGGTTTTGGGTTTTGGGTTTTGGG
>CAZIVQ010000146.1:0-7869 GCA_964542415.1 uncultured Bacteroidia bacterium
CCCCCAAAGGGTTTGTCCTTTTGCTGCATGGGCGGGAGCAGCTCCCACAACTGGTTGATGCAGACGCGCAGGGCGTCGCCATCTTTTTGCTCCACGGCTTGGGTGCCACGGGCGATCAGTTCATCGGACCGCCGGCTGTCGCGGAAGGGGCCGTAGCGCCCGAAAGCCAGGTCGGTGAACAGCTCTTTGAGGTACCGGAAGCTATGCCAGCGAACTTTCCATCCCAGGCGATTGATCCGGTCGATCAGTTCCTGGATCTTCAGGCTGGAGTTGGTGGCGAGGATGGCTTTCTCGCCCTGCAAAAGCTCTCGGTACGCCTCACGGTCGGCTTCGGTCGGCTGGTATTGCTCCAAGACCCACTCCATGCCGCGCTTGGTCTGAAAATACTCGGTTTTTTGCCGGGTGATGTACTTGTCGCAGGTCAGCTCGTCGATGCGCTGAGCCAGCTTGCGTTTGCGGTCTTCGAGCTGGTACTTCTCTGCGGTCACGCTGCCGGGGTCGAGCTGCTGCACTTTGTCGGTAACCTCGAGCACTTCATATTCGAGGTCGACCAGTTTCTGGGCCGTTTCGTAGTTGGCTTGCTCCTCGGCTTCGTTTACCTCAGCCCGCACCTTGCGAGCCAGGTTTTCTAGTTCTTTGCGGAGGCGGTGCAGGTCCACCACCCGCTGCTCGGGGGTGAAGACTTCCTCAAATGCCTGATCAGTCATTAGCAGGTAGGCCGAGACCGAGAGATCGCGCGACTCGGAAAGGTCGAGGGTGATCTCAATGTCTGAGCCGCGAATGAGGTCCCTCGTGAGGGCCTCCCCCGGGATGCTGATGATGCCCAGCGGCTGGTTGGCAGCAGGCAGAGCCGTGCGGGGCCCTTCACAGATCGCAATGGTCAGCCGCTCGCTGCTACCCTTGGTGATGGTGCGGGTCGCCTGCTTGGTCAGGGTGCGCCGCAAAGGCAGCAGGGCATTCTTCTCAAACACCACCTCCAGCGTTGTTCGCTGGTTTTCGATGTCGTCTACCTCCAGGCAGATGTCATGCGGCAGGGGCTGTCCCATTACGGCATAGGTACCCTGTGAAATGCCGATTTCGCCGCCTTCATGGGGGTGCGGCTCTTGCTGCGCGTCGAGCAGGTGAAAGCGAAACTGGTTGAAGCTTTCGGGTACCAGCGGCAGCTCCACCTGCAGGCGGGCCTTCAGGGGTTGGATGCCACTGTCGTAGCCGCCATCGGCCCGCACGATCCGGTACTGCCAGCCGTCCAGGTCGCCCTTGGCCGCTACCCTGAGCACCTCCCCTTTTTCCTGGGTAGCCTTTGGAAAGGCAAAGCGTAGCTGCGGGGGCTCCGGCCCCTCCATAATTTCGATCTCTTGGGGACCCGCCTGCTCCTTTTTCGGGGCCTTGAAGTTCAGCGGCTGGCTGCCGGCATAGTAAGCCGCCCCGATGGCAATGGCCGTGGTGGGGTCGATGCTGGTGTCTACGGGAACCCCCAGGCTGCGGCTCACCTGCTCGCGCACGTAGGGCGTGTAGGTGGCTCCGCCCACCATCAGCACAAAGTTCAGGCCCGAAGGCTTGACCTCGTTGCGGGCCAGCATCTCGCGGATCATGGCGATGGTCCGCTCAATGGTAGGGGCCATCAGCTCTTCCAGCCGGGAGCGACTGAGGCTCAGATAGAAGTCCAGGGCTTGTCCGCTATCGTCTTCGACGCTACCTTCAATTTCTGTTTCGGCTTGGTGCGAAAGCGCCCGCTTGGCGTCTTCGGCCAGGCGCAGCAAGCGGGGAAAAAGCTGGGCGTATGCCCCTTTAGCGCGCTTGAGTTCTTGTTTGAGCTGGCGAAAGTGCCCATGCTCCAGCAAGTGCGGCACAATGATTTGCTCTACAATGGCCAGGTCGAAGTCGTCCCCGCCGAGAAAGTTGTCGCCCGCATGGTCGAGGACTTGCATGTCCCCGTCCTGGATTTGTACCAGGGCCACATCAAAGGTGCCGCCACCAAGGTCATAGACCAACCAATTTCCCTGCTCAAAGCCTTGCTTTTCCTGGCTATTGGCGTAGGCGAGGCTGGCAGCGATGGGCTCTTGCAGCAAGACGACTTGCTCGAAGCCCGCCGCTTGACCGGCAGCCTTGGTGGCATTGCTCTGCAAGGTGTCGAAAGAAGCAGGAATGGTGATCACCGCCGCCCGGGGAGGCTCCCCGCCAGGAATGAACGTCTTCAGCTCCCGCAGTACGTGAGCTGACAAGGCCACCGGGCTCAGCGGCTGCTCGTGCCCTAGCAGGCGATAGGTGTCGGCGCTGCCCATTTTGCGCTTGAACGAACCGGCGACCGATTGAGGGGCTTGGACCAGGTATTCCCGGGCTTTTTCTCCTACCAGCAGGCGCTCGCCTTGAAAAGCGACTACCGAAGGCAGGGTGGATTTGCCAGTCACCGGATGCTGGAAGACCACTACCCGCCCTTGCTCGTAGCGGGTTATGGCAGAATTGGTGGTGCCGAGGTCAATGCCGTAGTTTATCATAGGGTAGGTATCAGGTAGGGCTTAGCGGGTGGGTGTAGGGGAGTTAGCCTACCATCACGATGGCTCGTTGCAGGATCTGGGTGAAGCCCTCTTGCTGGTAACGGATGAGGGGTTTGATCACTTCCTGGATGGTCAGGTTGCTGGTATGGGCCGAAGTGAGGGTCGCTTCACAATCGGTGCGGGTCTCATCATAGGATTCTCCCAGGGGTACATGGTAGCTAAGGCCCATTGCCTCTAGTTCGCGTAACATGCGTTCGTGGATGCGGCGGAGTTTGGGGCTTTCGGGTTGAGCCTTGAGGCATTGTTCCAGGGCAAAGACCTGGTTGGTAAGGCGCAGCAGGGCTTCGGGTACATCTGGGGCAGGAAAATCCATGTTTGTTGATACTGAGGGCAGAAAGAGAAGGTTACACCGGAGCGTTGCTGAGGCGGGGCTCATTTTTCCAGCACCGTAGAGCCGGTCCAGTTTGCGGGCACCCCCTGGGTCAAGTATTCCTGAGCCAGCTGATGGTAATGCCGGGCCGCCGGATCCGGAAAGACCGCTAGCACCGCCTCGAAGGCGGCCATGGCCAGCTCAAATTTGCGATCATAATAGGCTTCCAGCCCCGCAGTAAAGCTGTCGAGGGTTTGTCGTTTATGCGTTTTCAAAGGCTCGGGGTCCCCGTCGAAACAGTCATAGATGGCCAGGGGCGCTTTTTTGCCTTTCACCTGCACCTGCCCGAGGTAGCGCAGGGAGTAGCTCTCCGGTGCTGGCAGCTGGCGGCGCAGGCCCTCGCTGAGCAGGACCGAAGCCCCATAGTATTTGGTCAGGCCTTCGAGCCGCGAAGTAGTGTTGACCGTGTCAGAGACCAGCCCGGTATCGAGGCGGCGCTCATCGCCGATCATGCCCATCATCAGCGAGCCACTGTGCAGGCCGCAGCCCATGCTGATGAGTTTTCGGCCAGTGCTGGTCCGCTGCTCATTGTAGGTCAGCAGCACCCGCTGCATTTCGATGGCAGCTTGCAGCGCATTGCCTGGCTCGTCGAGAAAGAGGGCCATGATGCCGTCCCCAAAAAACTGGTTGACAAAGCCTTTGTGCTTACCAATGATCGGGCCCATGCGGCCAAGGTAGCCATTGAGGAAGGCAAAAGCCTCCTCCGGCCTCATCGCTTCTGCCAAGGTCGTATAGCCGCGGATGTCGGCGAAAAGTACCGTGCCGGTCTTTTCCACCTGATCTCCCAGGTTCACCTCGGTGATGTTTTCCCGGCCTAGCGAGCGAAGAAACTCGTAAGGCACAAAGCGGCTCGTCGCCGTGCTAATACGCAGCAGGTTGAGGTGCGTCTTGATCCGGGCCAGCAGCTCTGGCTTGGAAAAAGGCTTGACCACATAATCGTTTGCCCCCTGCGCCAGGCCTGTGACCAGATCCGAAACCTGGTTTTTGGCTGTGATCATGATCACCGGCAATTCGCTCGGGATGTGCTTTTCTCTGATTTTGCGGCAGACCTCAAACCCTGACATTTTGGGCATCATCACATCCAGCAACACCAGGTCGAAGGCTTTGTCCGAGTCGATGGCCTCCAGGGCTTCGATGCCGTTCATGACCGAGGTGACGAAGTATTTTTCGGTTGACAAATGGTTTTTTAGCACCTGCCGGTTGACCGGCTCGTCGTCGACCACCAAGATGTGGTAGCTGCCTTTGGCCGGGATGGGTAAAAGGGGCGCATCTGTGACCATCTTTGGCGCTTCCCCGGCTTGGCTACCTAGCAGTAAAGAAGGGGCCCCGCGCAGAGGCTCCAGCGTCTGGAGTTGACCGCCAGGGGCAGCGTCTTGCGGAGCAACCGATGGCAGCTCTTTCGATACCGGGAGGGTAAAGGTGAAGGTCGAGCCCTGCCCCGGGGTGCTCTCTACCGTGATCTGGCCACCGTGTAGCTCCACCAGCTGCTTGGTGATGCTGAGGCCCAGGCCGGTGCCCCCAAACTGCCGGGCGGTGGAGCCATCACCTTGCTCGAAGGAGCGAAAAATGGCTTGCTGCTTGTCAGCCGGAATGCCGATGCCGGTATCCGATACCGAGACGGCAATGAATTCCCCCGTTACGGTTGCCTGCACCTTTACCTCACCTTCTTGGGTAAACTTGATCGCATTGCCGATCAGGTTATAGAGGATTTGCTGTAGCCGGTTTTCATCGGCAAAGGCGGGCGGTAAGTCGGCTGGGATGTGGGTAGTGAGGGTCAACGATTTTCCGCCCAGCATCGACTCGCTCACCTTCAGCACCACTTCCGTTAGGGGCCGCAGGTCAATGGGCCGCTGCTGCAGCTCAAGTTCAAAGTTTTTGAGCTTGGAGAAATCCAGGATGTCATTGACCAGGCCGGAAAGTCGCTTGGCCGCATGAATGACCATAGCCAGGTTGTCGCGCATTTCTGGGGTGGTGGGACCGGTCACGCCTTCATGCACCGCTTCGGTGATGCCGATGATGCCATTGAGGGGGGTGCGCAGCTCGTGGGAGGTATTGGCCAGAAACTCGTCCTTCATCTTGTCAGCCTGCCGCAGCTTGGCGTTGGCTTCTTCTTCGGCTTGCAGGCGAGCAGCCAGGGCTCGGGCATTTTCTTCTTCCAGCAATTGAATCTTTTTCCCTACCCCCAAGGCAAAGAAGCACAGCTGCAAAACGATCCCTACCTGGGCCGCCAGGACTGCCCAGGCAAAGGAAAACCACCCGATCAGGATTTCGGCTTCCAGCGCCGCCATGGCCGGGGTGATGCCCACCAACACGATGAGGAAAAAAATGCCCACCAAAAACTCTCGGGCGGGTTTGAACCCCTTCCGCCAGGCCAGTATCCCCAAGAGCACGATCAGCATCAGCCCCAGGGTGATGAGCAGAAAGTAGGCATTGATTAAAAAATTGACCGCTGGATCTATCCAGCTGAGGTCATAGTCATTTTGCATGCCTTTGGGCGCTACGATGGCCAGCAGGGTCACCAGGTTGAGTAACACCGGCGGGATGCTGAAACAAATCATGAACATCCGGCTGATTTTTACCCAAAGCGGCGAAAACCGGCGGATGTTGAGGTAAGAAAGGGCAAACTCCAAGAGGCCCAAGCCCGCGATACAGGAAAAAGCGGCATACAAAAACCATTCGTAGCTGGCAGAGGTGGGAAACCAATCGTGGTATTTGTAGGCGGTGAGGGCAAAGAGGATGTTGCCGATCAGGTAGACCAGATAGGGCAGGTAGGTCCGCTCCCGGATGGCGAGGAACAGCAAGAAGAAATAGAAGCCCATGGCCGAGAGGATCCCCAGAAAAACCGCCATGTTGCGTACAGCCTTGGCTTCGGTGTCGGTAAGGAAGTCGGGGGGCAAATGATTGAGTTGTACCGCAAAAGGGCGGCGGGTACCCGTAAGCCCCCGAAGGTGCAGGTACACCGTCCGCTCGCCTTGAGGAGGCAAGTCGATGTAAAACAAGCTCCGGTAATCCTTTATGGCGGTTTTTTCCTCTATTGGAATAAGCCGGCCCGTACGTTCATGGGTCCAGTTGCCATCTGGGGTAGAAAAGTACAGGTCTACCGTGTCCCAGGTCTGGCCCTCCATGCCGACCATGAACAGCTCGCGGCTAGCCCGGTCATAGGGGTTGTGCAACCTCAATTTGGCCCAATAATCTACTTCTGGCGTCGGCACATGGTCGATAAACCGGTAGCCGGGCAAAATAGGTAGGCTGTCCGGAGCCTGCTTTACCTCCTGCCAGCTAAGCTCCTGGCTACTATCTGCCAGGAGCATCAGGCTGTAGCGGATGCGGACATAGCGGTAGGAATTGGAAAAATTGGTGAATTCATGCTTCGTTTGGTAGCCATAGCGAGCCTGTAGCTCCCGGGCCTGCTGCAGGAGCGAGGCCAGTTCGGTAGAATCTCTGCCGAGCCGCTCCCCGGCGGTATACAGATCATTGATCGTGCTGCGCCAGGAGACCGTATCCCCATAGGTCATGGCCAGTTGTCGGGCCAGCTGCGCATAGGCCCATACTGAGTCCGTCTCTTTTTCCATGGAAAACGTCTCAGCCAGGTCCAGCACCACCCCAGGGCGTAGGCTGTCGGGGGTGGTGGCCAATACGGCCTTCAAAGAGTCGCGCCTCAACTCAGCGGCTACCAAGTCCTTCTCCTCCGGGACTTGTCCCCACAAGGCCACCGGGAAATTTGTCAGAACCAGGCACATCAACCAGCAAACGAGCGTAACGGCATTTTTCATAAGCGGGCAGCAGTGAGGAAGCATCAGGGGCAAACGGAATCCATGGGCGGTATGAGGGCTATTCCCTTTGCTTGGTAGCTAATGGTACCTAGCCAAAGACAATCCCCGGCCCCCGGGGGTTGGCATCATTGCCCCAACAACCAGGCAAAAATCAGCGGGGCTACAATGGTCGCGTCTGATTCGATGATGTACTTGGGGGTGTCGATGTCGAGCTTGCCCCAGGTGATCTTTTCATTGGGCACCGCCCCCGAGTAAGAGCCAAAGCTGGTAGTCGAGTCCGAAATCTGGCAGAAATAACTCCAGAAGGGGGTATCTTCCAACTCCAGGTCCTGGTACATCATCGGCACCACACAAATGGGGAAATCCCCGGCTATGCCGCCGCCGATTTGAAAGAAGCCAACTCCTTTGCCCCCCGAGTGTTCACGGTACCAATCGGCCAGCCACATCATGTACTCAATGCCCGACTTGACCGTGCCAGGCATCAGCTCAGCTTTGATGCAGTAAGAGGCAAAGATGTTGCCCATGGTCGAATCTTCCCAGCCGGGCACCACGATGGGCAGGTTTTTCTCCGCCGCCGCCAGCATCCAGCTGTTTTTGGGGTCTATTTCGTAATGCGCTTCCAAAGAGCCCGACAGCAGCATCTTGTACATGTACTCATGGGGAAAAAACCGCTCCCCAGCTTCTTCGGCCTGCTTCCACTGCCGGAAGATGTGCTTCTGAATGCGACGAAACGCCTCTTCCTCCGGAATACAGGTGTCGGTCACCCGGTTCATGCCGCGCTGTAGCAGGTCCCATTCTTCCTGCGGACTGAGGTCCCGGTAGTGAGGCACCCGTTCGTAGTGGGTGTGTGCCACCAGGTTCATGATGTCTTCTTCGAGGTTGGCGCCGGTGCAGGAGATGATCGCCACTTTGTCTTGGCGGATCATTTCGGCCAGGGACTTGCCCAGTTCGGCCGTGCTCATGGCCCCGGCGAGGGTGACCATCATTTTGCCGCCTTCAGCCAGGTGCCGCTCGTAGCCTTTGGCGGCATCTACCAGCGCCGCTGCGTTGAAGTGGAGGTAGTTATTTTCGATGAATTGGGAAATGGGACCTTTTTGCATAGTGGGTAGTGGGTAGTGGGAGGCTGTTTTTCCTGATAAATATCAAGCAGGCCATGTTTGCGGTTCTCCGG
>CAZIVQ010000147.1:0-7803 GCA_964542415.1 uncultured Bacteroidia bacterium
AGCCTATTTATACGTGGAGTAATTTTTCTATTCCTCACCTGTATGAAAGGACATAGGGGCATAGGGTGTAGGGGAGGACAAGACTTTCATTTTCACCCTCTTAGTAAGCGCGAAGCGCCTATCCCGACTGTATTTTCCGAAAAATCCAGCATTTTGGAACGGGGTAATATAAAAAACGAGAACTATTCTAGTCCACCATACATTGTAAGACGGCGGACAAACATGGCCTGAATTTATGGTGATAAATTAGTTTCTTTACCGGTAGCATACTATTTACCCTAACCGCTTTTTACCTGCGCCGCTATGAAGTTACTTTTTGTAGAAGATGATATGGGAGACATTATTTTGGTAAAAGAAGCCCTGGAAGAAATCATGCCGGGAGCCTACCAACTGATGGAAGCCAGTGACGGGGAAAAGGCCATTGACCTGCTAGAGCGGCTGTGCCAGGCCGGGGGAGAAAACCTTCCGGAAATGGTTTTTCTGGACCTCAACATCCCTCGCGTAAGCGGCACCGAAGTCCTGCGGTTTATCAAAAACGATGCACGGCTCTGCCATTTGCCGGTGATCGTTTTTTCCAGCTCGGAGTCAGAAAACGACATTTCCCGAAGTTACCTGCACGGAGCCAACTGCTACGTGACCAAACCGATCGACTATGAGCGCTTCGTCGAAGTGATCATGCACATCATCCGGTATTGGCGTTTTGTGATGAAAGCGCCGGCTAAGGGCGTCTGAAGAAGGAACAAGCCTCCCGGTATGCCCTTCTATCTAGGGTACAAAAGGCCTATTTCTTTTTCAAAATCGCCTGGGCATAATTCTCCCAGCTCATCTCCTTGGCGGCCTCGGCTACGTTGGCCCCATCGAGAGGCTGAGCCAGAAAGCGGCGCATCTGCTCGGCCATGGAGCCGACGTTGTCCGGCTCAGCCAGGTAGCCGTTGAAGCCATCAGTGACGGTCTCGGGAAAATGGCCTACGTTGGTGGCAAGCACCGGCAAACGGAAGTTGTAGGCCAGGGATTCTACCCCGGAAGGCGTGGCGGTAAGGTAATAGGTGACGATGCAGTCGGCTACCTGAAAGTAGCGGTGGACCTCTTCATTGGGCACAAACTCGTTCACCACCACGGTACTCTCTTCCAGCCCCAACTCCTGGATCAGCTCCAGGGGGCGGTATTGGCGCTCGTCGTCACCCTTGCGCAGCAAAATCTTCTTAGCGGTCCCAAAGAGGGCATTTTTGACCCGGGTAGAAAACTTGCTGGCATCCAGGGTTTGCCAGAAAGATTCACCCACGATAAGGAAAGAGACGTCGTCCCGCTCCTTGGCCACCTGCGCGAAAGCCCGGATCGCATTGTGCAGGCCTTTGTATTTGCGGATGAAGCCAAAGTAGAAAAAAACGTGCTTTTTCAGGCCCAGACGCTGCTTTTCTGCCGCTACATCGAAGGTTGGATCAAGCTGGAAAAGCTGGTAGACGGGATGGAAAAGCTTGATGATGGTCCGCGCCGGAGCGTTCGCCCGCTCGCCCGTCTCGGTAATTTCGAAGGGGATTTCCGGCAAAGTAGCTTCGAGTTCGTGGGCGGTTTTGTAGGCATGGACCAGGTAAGTATGGGCCTGGCGCAGGCCATAGCGGGTAAAAAAGCGGTCCAGCACGCTGGCTTCTTTCTGTACCAATACATGCACGTCAAACATCACCTCAATGCCGGGGTGTCGCATCAGCCGCCGGGCGATCCGCCCCATGGGCAGGCCCTGCAAGGCGATGGCCCATTGAAAAATGATCAGGTCCGGCTTGAGGTCGCGGATGAAGCGATAGGTATCCCGCCAGGTGCCCGGGCGGTTGTAGTTGGTGAGGTAGGTCACCTGGATGCCGGTCCCCTCCAGCAGGGAGGCCTTGGAGCTGCGGTCGACAAAGTCGCGGGGAATGATGGCCGGGTACTGCTGGGTCCAGGAGACAATGTGGACCTCAGTGTCTGGCTGGGCGTCGAGGGCCTTGGCCAGGGCGGTGTTGTAGTTAGAAATGCCTCCTTTGAACATGGGGCCGGGACCGAAGCAGACGATGTGTTTCATGAGGTAGCAATAAAAACCGAACAGCCAGCCAAGCCCTTCTGGCTGCTGGGGAGAAACGGACCGCTAGTTACTCATGCTGGGGGGGAAAATCAACCCAAACCCGCCGCGTTTCAGGGACAGGGCTGGAGCAAACACCCCCGCGCTTCTTCGGCGATGGCCTCATTTTCGGGCAGGTCGAGGGCTTGCTGGTAGGCCGCGATGGCCGCCTCGCGCAGGCCTTCGCGGTCGTAGGCGCGGCCAAGGTAAAAATAGCTGCAAGGCAACAGGTAATGGCCTGCGAGGCCGGCCAGCTGGGCTTGCTGCAAGGCTTGGTTCAAGTATTGCTGCACCTCAGGGGGAGCAAGCTGCTGCTCGAAAGCCGCCCGGGCCTGGTAATGGTACACATGCGCCATGACCAACGAAGTCAAGCTGCTTTGCGTGGCGGTAGTTTGCTGGGTGGCGTAGCTGGGGATGGCTTCGAAGCGCTTGATAAGCGAACCGAAAATGCTGGCGGCGGCGGCCGGCTGCTCGGCTTGAACGAAGGCCCGGCCATACTCCATGGCAAACCACGTATTGCGGGGAAATTCCTGATGCAGGGCCCGCTTGAGGGCCAGGGCTTTGGTCAGTTCCAGGCTTTGGTTGAGGTAGATGTCACCGAGGTAGAAGCGGGCTTCGGTCTGGGTAAAATTGGGCAGGGTAGCTGCCTGCTCCAGTTCGTGGAGGCCTAGTTCCGCATCTCCGTTGGGAAAAAATACAGTGAAAGGTTTTACCACCGGATGGGCCTGAGGGTATACCTCGGCATAATAGTGGTAAATACCAGAGCCAAAGTAAAATTCA
The DNA here is from genome assembly GCA_964542415.1 of uncultured Bacteroidia bacterium. Taxonomy (GTDB): domain Bacteria; phylum Bacteroidota; class Bacteroidia; order J057; family J057; genus CAZIVQ01. The sequence continues at coordinate 2,870 of CAZIVQ010000147.1, forward strand.
GGAGCCTGCTCGGTATAGCCAAAACCGGCTTTAAGGTAGGGCAAAGCCCGGCGACCGGCATTGGCCGCGGCCACCCATTCTTCTCGTAAGACATACAAACGGGCGAGGAAGGCGTGGCCCATATATTGGAAGAAGGTGTATTCGAGGGCCAGCTCGGGGTTGGTGGCCAAGGTCTCCCCTTGGGCCAAGCTTTGGCGCAGCAAGGCTTCTATTTCGTCATGGGACTCATCCGAGGTGGTGATGTAGGCTTGCCACCACCAGGTCAGGGCTTGGAGGAAATAAGGGGCGGGATGGGTGGGGTAATCCTCTTCCAGGGCGGTAAAAACGGCCAAAGCCTCCTCGGCTTGTAATTGGTAGACCAACCGTAAGCCGGAGGCGGCGCTTTGACGAAAAAGGCTGTCGGCAAAGACTTGCGCCTCCAGGCTCCCGCCAAAGATCAGGCTAAGCCAGGTCAACCCTACCACGAAATTTTTTGCCATTTGCCTCATGCCTGCAAGTACCGAAAAAGAAGCGTCACCAGCAATCTGCTGGTAGCCAGAGGCTACGCGGCCCGGCACTTTATTTACTCGTAATTTTCTGAATATTCGACTTTTAGATCAAAAATAATTTTCGTTTCTTTCTGGTAAATTATTGGCAAAAACGCTCTGCGTGCTTTCGACAGGCAACCGCCCGTATACGCTCTGTATAGGCTGCCTGCAAAGACTTTTGGGTTCAACTACGACCATTCCTGAGCCCCCAAAGGGTAGTTGAACTGCTTTTTTTCACTCAATCAATCCACGAGAACATGAAATCATTTTTCCCATCTTTGGTCAAGGTCCTCCTGGTCCTCTGGCTGGCGGTCGGCCTGCGAGAGCTGCCTGCCCAGGTATTTTCGGAAGACTTCAACGGGGGCATTCCCGCGACCTGGACCCTCACGGATGTGGATGGGCAGACGCCGAACGCCAACGTAGCCATCTTTACCGAGGCCTGGATTGCTTTGGAAGAAGCGGTCGGCGACTCGGCGGCCGCCAGCACTTCCTGGTACACCCCTGCTGGACAGTCAGACGACTGGCTCATTACCCCCGCTATCGCTATCCCCGCCGGGACCTATGAACTACGCTGGAAAGCCATTGCGCAAGATGCCAACTTTCCAGACGGCTATGAAGTGCGGGTCTCGACCACCGGCACGGCCGTGGCGGATTTTGGTACAGTCCTCTTCTCCATCGCTGCCGAAAACCCCGTAGAGACCAGCCGCACGCTAGACGTCAGCGCTTATGCGGGCCAAACCGTCCATTTTGCCTGGCGTAACAATTCCAGCGATAAGTTTATCCTGCGGATAGATGACGTCGTAGTAGATGCACCGCAGATCGATAATACTGCGATCATCAGCACCTCCATGCTTTACCCCGGGCTGAGCGGGGTGCCCGAGAAGCATGCTGTGCTCACGCCATTTTCGATCGGGGCAACCCTGACCAATCTCGGCACCAATGACCTGATGGACGTGCGCGTAGATGCGACCATCATTAACGGAGTATCGGGCAACGTGCTGGGCACTGATTCGATGGGAGGTCCTCTCGCCATGGTTGTCGCAGGAGATACGGTGGAATTCACCGGGAATAATGGGTATACCCCTACAGATACAGGCTTCTTTGCCGCGATTTATGCTTCGGGCTTCAATGGAACGGATACTGACCCCACAAATGATACCACCGCAGCCGTTACTACCGTGACTGACTCGACGTTTTCTCGCGACGTAGGTAACCCCTCTACCTTTGTGACCTTTACAAATAACGGGGTGCCCGTTCCCGGGATTTTCTTTGGGAACAACTTCACCTTGGCTACAACCGACCGCGTGACTTCTATCTTGGTAGCGCTCAATGGGCCTACCCCAGGAGATACCCTTCGGGCAGCGGTGCTTGCCGCAGACCCCGTCACCGGCGTTCCCCAGTTTCAAGTCGCCACTGGCGCTGACTATGTGATTCAACCCACAGATTCCAGCAGCTTTGTACGCCTTCCCATTGACCAGACGCTTCCTCCTGGAACCTACTGCTTCGGTCTGGTCCAGAATGTGACGAACCCCCAGATTTTGGCCACGGCTAATAACTTTACCCCTGGCGAACATTACGTGGGAAACCCTACTACCAACGTTTTCTTCCCCATTGAGGATGTCTATACAGGCACCTTTTGCTTCATGATCCGCCCGAACTTCAACTTCTGTGTGGGCCTTAGCGGAACCACGGCGGTGACGCCTGACCAAGGCAATGGCGGTACCGCAACCGTGACTCCGAGCGGGGGACAAGGGCCCTTTACCTATGCCTGGAGCGACCCCTTCGCCCAAACCACCCAAACCGCGCAGGGACTCCCTGCGGGAATGGCTTACCAAGTAACCATCACCGATAGCCTGGGCTGTACCGAGACCCTGACTACCGCCCCCATAACCGACTGTACGGCCTTGAGCGGATCTTTTTCAATCGATAGCGTAGACAGCGGTACAGGTAACGGCAGCATCACCGTAGTCCCTGCCAATGGTACACCTCCCTTTACCTATCTTTGGGACGACCCGGCGGCTCAAACCACGGCCACGGCCACCGGCCTGACCGGTGGGCAGGCCTATTCGGTGACCATTACGGACTCGGTCGGTTGTATCACCACCCTTACTTCCGATACCTTACCGGATTGCTCACTGCTTGATGGGACCCTGAACCTTGATGCCCCCGACGACGGTAGCGGTAGCGGCAGCCTCACGGTGACGCCTAGCGAAGGCACCCCGCCCTACGCCTATCTTTGGGACGACCCAGCGGCTCAAACCACGGCCACGGCGACCGGCCTGACCGGCGGGCAAGCTTATTCGGTGACCATTACCGACTCCGTCGGTTGCACCACCACCCTCACTTCGGACACCCTCCCGGATTGCAGCCTAGTTGATGCGACGGTGACGGCAGAGGCCCAAGACGATGGCACGGGTACCGGGCAGGCCACCCTGGCCCTCAGCGGGGCCACCGCTCCAGTCCTGTACAGCTGGAACGATGCCAGTAACCAGACCACGGCCACCGCTACGGGCCTGGCCGCGGGGAGCTACACCGTGACCTATACCGATGGCAATGGCTGTACGGATTCGCTGACGGTCGACATCATCCTCGTCGGGCTGGAAGAGATGCAGGCAGCAGGCTTGCTTTCGTTTGAGCTGCGCCCTAACCCCAGCACCGGTCCGGTAACGGTTTTCATGGCGTTTGCCAGGCCTACCGGGGTCACCCTGGAGGTGCTCACCTTGAGTGGTAGCCGGGTTTGGCAGGCTGCTTACCCAGCCGGTAACCAGCTGGAAGCTACCCTGCCCGCTGAAGCCTGGGCTGCGGGCACGTACCTGCTACGGGTACAGACGAAGCAGGGCAGCTTCAGTCGCAAATGGCAGCACCGCTAACCCGCCTTCGGGTAAGTCTCTCCCCCGCGCTTTCGGAAAACTTTTTCCAGGAAGCGCGGGGTTTTTATTTTTTTCGGATAAAAAAAGGGCAGGAAGTAGGGTTAGGCCTTCCTTTTTGGTAATACAGGTAAATTTAGCTAGAATTGTGCGATCACTTTTCTCAGGCACCCATCCGCATGCCCATCCTTACTTCCTCTCCTGCCAAACACCCCTTTCCTTCCTTTTGCAAGCTTGGCCTATGTTTTTGGGCCAAGGTGTGGGTATGTTCCTAAAGTGCCTGCTCTAGAACCGCCATGTCACCCATTAAAATGGTTGCTTGGGGTCTTTTTGCTTTTCTATCAACCAGAACGAACCTAAATCAGAACCAAAACCTTTATTATGAAACATTTGAACTTTATTCGTACCCCTTGGGTATGGCTCGTCCTCTTTTGGATGGGTAGCAGTACCCTTGCGCTGCAAGCGCAGGTATTTTCGGAAGACTTCAACGGAGGGATCCCCGCCACCTGGACCATCACTGATGTGGATGGACAGACGCCGAACACCAATGTAGCCAATTTTACTGAGGCCTGGATTGCTTTGGAAGAAGCGGTCGGCGACTCGGCCGCCGCCAGTACTTCTTGGTACACCCCTGCGGGACAATCAGACGACTGGCTCATTACGCCTGCTATCGCTATCCCCGCCGGGACCTATGAATTGCGCTGGAAAGCCATTGCTCAAGACGCCGACTTTCCAGACGGCTACGAAGTGCGGGTCTCTACTGCCGGCACCGCTGTGGCCGACTTTACCCAGGTGCTGTTTTCCACCCCTGCCGAGTCCGGCACTGAAGTCAGCCGGTCGGTCGACGTATCGACTTATGCGGGCCAAACCGTTCATTTTGCCTGGCGTAACAACTCAAATGATCAGTTCATCCTGCGAATCGACGATGTGGTGGTGGACGTACCGCAAACCGATAATACCGCCCTTCTGAGCGTATCTTCTCTGTATCCGGGTTTGAGCGGCGTGCCTGAAAAGCATGCCGTGCTGACCCCCTTTACCCCGGAGGCTACCCTGACTAACCTCGGCATCAACGACCTGATGGATGTGCGCGTGGACGCAACCATCATTGACGGGGTATCGGGCAACGTGCTGGGCACCGATTCGATGGGAGGTCCCCTCGCCCTGGTTGCCGCAGGTGATACGGTCGAATTCACTGGGGATGGAGGTTACACCCCTACGGATACGGGTTTCTTCGCCGCGATTTATGCTTCGGGCTTCGATGGAACGGATACTGATCCCGCAAATGATACCCTCGCATCCGTTATTACCGTGACTGACTCGACGTTTGCTCGCGATGTGGGTAATCCCTCTACCTTTGTGACCTTTACGGATAACGGTGTGCCCGTACCTGGGATTTTCTTCGGAAACAATTTCACCTTGGCTACGACCGACCGCGTGACCTCTATCTTGGTAGCGCTCAATGGCCCTACTCCGGGAGATACCATCCGGGCAGCGGTGCTTGCTGCCGACCCCAACACCGGCGTTCCTCAGGTTCAAGTCG
>CAZIVQ010000148.1:0-7787 GCA_964542415.1 uncultured Bacteroidia bacterium
AAATAAGGAACTCGCCTGCATCAAATGGTCAAAAACTTAGCTCCAGTGCCACTAGTCTTGCAGACTCCGGTCTGCCGGAGATGCTAAGAGGCGCCGAAGAACCCGTTCATTCTTGATGGTCACCCTGCTGGTTGCTCATTATTATGCTGTTCTAAATTCTAACATCGTTATAAAACAAATCATTACCTTTCCTCAGCCAATAGCCCTATCTTCATAAGCATCTTCCCCGTTTCACCTTACCCCAGCTCCGATGAACGAAGATTTCCTTGCCCACAACCGCCGCCTGTGGGACACCTGGACCGGCATGCACGTCGATTCGGCTTTTTATGACTTGAAGGCATTTAAGCAAGGGGCTAACAGCCTGCGCGAGGTAGAACTGGCCGAGATAGGGGAGGTGAGGGGCTTGGACTTGCTCCACCTCCAATGCCACTTCGGACAAGATACCCTTTCCTGGACGCGCTTGGGCGCTCGGGTGACGGGCCTGGACCTTTCGACGGTGGCGATCCAAACGGCCCAAGCGCTAGCCCAGGAGTTATCGCTCCCCGCTCATTTTGTCGCCACTGACCTGTACCAAGCTCCCGAGCACCTGACGGGGCAGTTCGACCTGGTCTTTACCTCCTACGGCACCATCGGTTGGCTGCCAGACCTGACCCGCTGGGCCCAGGTGATCCGGCATTTTCTGAAGCCAGGGGGACGTTTTTACCTGGTAGAATTTCACCCCCTGCTGTGGCTTTTCGACGACGATTTTACCCGCCTTACCTACGACTATTTCAACACGGGCCCCATCGTCCAGACCTCTACCCGGAGCTATGCTAGTGGGGAACATGAGCCCCTGGCAGAATACACCTGGAACCATCCCATCAGCGAAGTACTGGGGGCTTTGCTGAAAACGGGGCTGCAATTGGAGTTTTTTCATGAGCATCCCTTTTCGCCTTACAAAATTTTCCCGGACATGAAGGAGGTGGGCAAAGACCGCTACGTGCTCGCCCAGGCCCCGGCTCAGTTGCCATATCTGTATTCGTTGGCGTGTCGGGGATGAATCCACCAACCCTTGTCATCAAAGGTGGCTGGTTGAGGGAAAATGCTATCTTTACCCTCAAAGTAGAAAATCGCAGTATGAAGAAAGTTGGATGTTTGGTAATAGGTAGCTGGCTATGGCTACTTCCGTTGTTTGCCCAGTCCGTCGCCCTGGACTATTATTTGCCGCAGGCCGAAAGCTATGACCCGGTCCTCCCCCCACCCGCTGACTTGCTCGGTTATCAGGTGGGAGAATGGCATGTCAGCCACGATCAGCTCGTGCATTTTATGACCCGCATGGCGGCACTTTCGCCTCGTCTTAGCGTCGACACCATCGGCTACACCTACGAACGGCGACCGCTGCTACACCTGGTGGCCACGTCTCCGGCCAATCAGGCACGCCTGCCTGAGCTGGAAGCCCGGCACCGGCAGCTTAGCGACCCCACAGCTTCCGATAAGATCGACCTGGACGAAGTGCCTCTGGTGGTGAACATGGGCTATTCTGTCCATGGCAACGAAGCCAGCGGCATGAATGCTTCGCTCTTGCTCGTCTACTACCTGGCGGCGGCCCAAGGGGAGGAGGTAAACCAGTGGCTGGAGAACATGATCATCGTCATTGACCCCAGCCTGAACCCCGACGGGGGCAACCGCTTCTCTAGCTGGGTGAACACGCACCGCAGCCTCAGCCAGAATGACCCTCATCCGTTGAGCCGTGAGCACAATGAGGCTTGGCCCCGCGGGCGCACCAACCACTACTGGTTTGACCTGAACCGCGATTGGCTGTTGTTGCAGCATCCGGAGTCGCGCGCCCGGGTGGCGCAGTTTCACCGCTGGAAGTACAACTTTCTCACCGACTACCATGAGATGGGAAGCAACAGCACCTACTTTTTCCAACCAGGCATTCCCTCCCGTAACCATCCGCTTACGCCCCCTAAGGTCTTCGAACTGACCGAGAAAGTAGCCGATTTTCACGCCAAAGCCCTCGATAGCATCGGGTCCCTCTACTACGCCAAAGAAAGCTTCGACGACTTTTACTTTGGTAAAGGCTCGACCTACCCCGACATCAATGGCGGCGTGGGGATTCTCTTCGAGCAAGCCTCGAGCCGCGGTCATTTGCAAGAAACCGTCAACGGCCGCCTGAGCTTCCCTTTCACCATCCGCAACCAGTTTACCACCTCGCTTTCGACCCTGCGCGGGGCTTTTGCCATCCGGCAGGAATTGCTCGCACACCAGCGCGCGTTCTACCAATCGGCTTTGAAAGAGGCGACCGGGGATCCGTTCCAGGCTTATGTTTTCGGAGCCAGCACCGATGGCTACCGGGCCCGCGAGCTGGCCCGCATCCTCATCCAACACGACATCGAACTGTACGAACTCCAGGAAGCGATGACCGCAGAAGGACACCGCTTCGAAGCCGGCCGCAGCTACGTGGTGCCTTTGGCGCAGCCGCAGTACCGGTTGATCAAGTCGCTGTTTGAGCAGCGAACGACGTTTCAGGACAGCCTCTTTTACGATGTTTCGGCCTGGACTTTGCCCCTGGCGTTTGACTTGCCTTTTGCGGGGGTCGCCAGGAACCTACAAACTGAAAGGCCGCCCGTTACCAAGGAGGCCTTGGCCCATCCGGCGGGCCAAATCAAAGGAGCCGATGCCCCCTACGCCTATGCTTTTCACTGGTCGCCCTACCTGGCCGGGGCGTTGCTAGAAGAGGTGCTGGATGCCGGGCTGCGGGCTCGGGTCGCTACGGTGCCTTTTGTAGCGGATGGGGAGACTTTCGAGCGGGGCAGCATCGTGGTCCCCGTGGCCAATCAATCGCTGGAGCCGGTAGCGATGAAGGACCTTCTGAGCCAGGCAGCCGGGCGTTTTCATGTGGACGTGACCGGGATAAGCAGTGGCCTTAGCGGGGGGGTAAACCTTGGCAGCCCGAGCTTTGACGCTGTCAGCCATCCGCGGGCGGTGATGCTGGTCGGCGAGGGGGTGAGCGGCTACGAAGCGGGAGAAGTCTGGCACCTGCTGGACCAGCGCTTTGAGATTCCCCTCAGCCTGATCGAAGTAGCTGATGCGGGCCGAGTCGATTGGGACCGCTTCCAGACCCTCATTTTGGTCAATGGCAATTTTCGGGAGCTAAATGATGTGGTAGAGCGGTTGCGGGATTGGGTGAAAGCCGGGGGCCGCATCGTCGCCACCAAGGGCGCGGTCAACTGGCTGCGCGGCCACGGCTTTTTGGAATGGCTGGATGCCGAAGGCGAAGAGAAAGAGACCCCGGGAAGCTTGCCTTTCGCCAAGGAAAGGAGTTATCGCGGGGCCCAGGAGGTAGGCGGGGCCATTGTCGAGGCTACCCTGGACCTGAGCCATCCGCTCTGCTATGGCTACCCGGAAGTAGAATTGGCGCTCTTTCGCAATTCCCGGGCCACCTATCAGTTGGTCGATGATCCTTTCGCCAACCCCATTCGCTACCACGCGCAGCCGCTGCTGGCGGGCTATCTCTCCGACGAAAACCAAGCCCGCATCGGGGGCAGTTCCGCTGCGCGGGTGGTGCGGCTGGGCCGGGGAACTGTCATTGCCCTGGCCGACAACCCCAATTTCCGCGCCTTCTGGTACGGCACCAACCGCCTCTTTATCAATGCGTTGTTTTTTGGTGGATCCATGTAGCAAGCAGCAGGGTCGGCAGCTATGGCAGCTAATGCTTCCAAACTTACGTACAACCAGCGATCTGTCCTTCTTCACCTAATGCATATTTCATGAAAACCCATCTGCTGATTTGGTTGGCTGCGCCCCTGTTTTGGCTGAGCGCTTGTACCCAGGTCTATTTCTCCGAGGCCCCACCGCGCGGCCTGAAAGCGCTGGAGGAAGTGCCGGCAGAGCTGTATGGCACCTATCAAGTAATGGGTGAATCCCCCGGCAACCAGGTAGTGATCGACCGGGAAGGCTTTCTGCTCAAAGAACCCAAGCAAGGGGTGCTCGCCTGGGAAGCACGTGATCCGCAACTGGTAAAAATGGAGGGTTCGCAGCTGTGGATGCGCGAAAATGCCGAATACCCCTGGCAACCTGCCACGTACGACCGCACGGGTGATTCCCTGAAATATGCCTACGTCAGCATGCCCCCCAAGCTCATGGTCGGGGATTCGGTGGTGCTGAAGCATTGGCGCGGTAGCTATTTCCTTAGCCTCAGAGAAGAAAATCCGCCGCTTCGCTATGTGGGCTTACACCTGCAAACCGGAGAGGAAAAAGGAGTGTGGACGCTCCATACCATCGACCTGGACGAAGAAAAGGCTGCCTTAGAAACCGCCACTAAGATGACCGCCATCAAAGATGAGGCGGGCGAGGTGCAGGCCTACCACATCAACCCCAGCCGCAAAGAATTGCTGCAATTTTTGCAAGCAGGTGGCTTCTCTGAAGAAGTGCTAACCCTGAAGCGGATAGAATAAGCCCCCGGCTCTGTCGCATAAAAAATTGGCCGGATTCAGCGCAAAAGCTGGATCCGGCCAGTAATTTTTTTATGAGTAGCGAGAGGTTTAAACCTCGTTGCGCATGGACGAGACAGAGAGAACTAAACCTCCCGAGAGGGCGTTCCTTCTTCTATCACCTCCCAAGTATGGTCAGCGAGCAATTTGACCGTAGCGACGAAGCCTGCAAAAGGGAAGCTGCGGCCCCATTCGTCTGGCCCTACCATGGACAAAGACCAGCTGCCATCCTTCCGTTCGTAGAGGGAGTAGATATGTCCTACCAGCGGTTCGAAACTTGCATCGGCCAGGTAAATTTGCTCTGAGATTTCGACGCGCTTTTGTAGGGCTTGGGCCTGTTCGGCCAGCAACTCAATCTGCTGGCGAATCTGATCCATCTGCATATTGGTCTGCTCTTCCATGGCCGCCAAGGCCCGGCCTTTGATCTTGCCTTTGTCAGTCGGTTTGATCACGGCACTGCCTACGGTATGAGCGTAGGGAAGAAGCGAAGGGGTTTCTACGATTTTGTCTTTGTCGATGGGATTCTTTTCCATAGAAATGAAAGCAATGAAAGACTGGGCAATTCTCCTACAAAAGTAGGGCTTAGGTATACGCACGTCAACCCAAAGACCGAAAGATTGTTATGAAAAGTCCTATATGGCTATCAGCGGCAAGAGGTTGAAACCCTTCGCGGCTCATAGCCACAGTAAAAGAGCCTAAACTTAGCCCGCGGGCTGCTCCTCGCGCAACTCTCGCCGGATGATTTTGCCCACGTTTGATTTGGGCAATTCCTCCCGGAATTCGACGTGCTTGGGCACCTTGTAGCCGGTGAGGTGCTCCCGGCAGTGGCTGATCAGGCTTTCTTTGGTCAGGCCAGGGTCTTTTTTGACCACGAAAATTTTCACCGCCTCGGTCGATTTTGGATCAGGCACCCCGACCGCAGCGGCTTCCAGCACCCCCTCGTGCATGACCACCACGCCTTCCACTTCGTTGGGGTAAACATTGAAGCCCGAAACAAGGATCATGTCTTTGATGCGGTCGACGATGCGGAAGAAACCGTCGTTGTCCATCACTCCGATGTCGCCGGTCCGGAACCAGCCGCCTTCATGAAAAACACTAGCTGTCTCTTCGGGCCGGTTCCAATATCCAGGCATCACCTGCGGGCCCTTGGCGCAGATTTCTCCTCGCTCCCCCACCGGCACTTCTTTGCCTGTCTCATCCATGATTTTGAGGTCGGTATGTGGCACAGGCAGGCCGATGCTGCCGATGCGGTCGGTGCCATCGACGGGATTGGTGGTCAATACCGGCGCGGTTTCACTCAGGCCGTAGCCTTCGAGAATGGGCACTCCGGTAAGCCGTTTCCAACGTTCATTAACGGCTTCCTGCACGGCCATGCCCCCCCCGACGGCAATTTTGAGGGGAGAAAAGTCGACCTTGCCGAAGTCGGGCTGGTTCAGCAGGCCATTGAAGAGGGTGTTGACCCCGGTGATGAGGGTGAAGGGATACTTGTCGAGGTCCTTGATGAAAGCCTTCATGTCCCTGGGGTTGGTAATCAGGATGTTGCGGGCCCCAAGCTGAAGCATGGTGAGGCAGTTGACCGTGAAAGCGAAGATGTGGTAGAGGGGCAAAGCGGTGATGGCCGTTTCTTCCCGCTCCACCAGCTTGTGACACACCCACTCGCGGATCTGGAGCATGTTGGAGACTACGTTGGCGTGGGTAAGGATAGCTCCTTTGGAGATGCCAGTGGTGCCGCCGGTGTACTGCAAGAAGCCGATGTCTTCGCGTTTGATGGCTGGTTTTTCGTAGGGGAGGCGGCTGCCTTTCTTCAAGGCTTGGTTGAAAGGAATGGCCTGGGGCAGGTTGTAGGCGGGTACCATCTTTTTAATGCGCTTCACCGCAAAGTTGACGAAGGGGCCCTTGAGCCCGCCGAGCAGGTCCCCGATCTCCGTAACGATGACGTGCTCGATCTGGGTTTCTCGTAGCACCCTTTCGAGGTTACTGGCAAAATTGGCGAGAATAACCACGGCTTTGGCCCCGGAATCATTGAACTGATGGGCCATTTCCCTGGCGGTGTACAGCGGGTTGGTGTTGACGATGACCAGCCCAGCCCGGATGGCCCCAAACAAAGCCACCGGGTATTGCAGCAAATTGGGCATTTGCAAGGCAATCCGGTCCCCAGCTTTAAGGCCCAGGCTTTGCAGGTAAGCCGCAAAGTTTTGAGACAGGCGGTCTACTTCGCCAAAAGTCAGGGTTTTGTCCATGTTTACGTAGCCATCCTGAGAGGCAAACTTTTTCAGGTTGAAATCAATGAGTTCCATCACTGAAGCGTAGGCCTGCAGGTCTAATTCTTTCTGGACAAAGGAAGGGTAATTGTCAAGCCAGGGACGAGCATCCATAATGAGAAAAGGTAAAAGGTGAGAGTAATAGTATACCGAAAAATCCATATAAAAATGGACCGGCTGATTGCATCCGTAAAGACATATTTACTTAAAATGTCGCAACTATCCAATGAGCCGATGGCCAAACAAGGAGACCTGCAATCTCAAAAAAAGCGCCGCGAATCGGGGCAGACCCTTACCTGGCAAAATCTGAATGAAAGCTTCGTTCTCCAGCTTGAAATCCGCTTTAGAAGGGGAAACTTCTTCCCAAAGCCCTTCCAGCACATGTAAGATCGGCCGAAAAAAAATGAATGGGGGCTTGGAGAAGGCCTCGGCCCATTTTCTTGCCTGGGAAAAAACCTTTCCCATTCAGCCCGTGATTCTTTCTGTTCATCCTCTCAGGCAATCATTTCGATATAGAAAATTTCCAGCAGGGGAATCATGGCTGCTTCCTGACTGGTTCGGCGGCTTGAATAGGGGGCCGGATACTTTTTTCCTTTGCTCAAGCGCCCTGGCGCGGCCATTACCGCCTCTGGGGGCTTATTTTCCTCATTTTTTGGAGGAATAATGGCTGTGACTCATCAAGAGATCGTCAGGCGCTACGGCCTGAGGCAGTGATAGAAAACCGTCTGCTTGGATTTTTTTGTCATCCCAGGTAATTCGTTCTTTCACCTAGCGAATCATTCTCTTAATCAAGCTTGAAAATTTAGAAAACCTTAACTACCCATTCTCAAATATAGGAAGCATGAATACCAGAAACCCTATGACTTCATTCGAATACCTCGATGCAGGCATGCGTACGCAGCTCGTCGAGCTGATGGACGGTGACGCGGAAATGATCATAGACCTGATCGACACCTTAGTTGAATCCACCCCAGAACTGATGGAGGCATTGGCCACCCATCTGAACGCAGGCCAGCCGGATGGTTTCCGCGAAGCGGCCCATGCCCTGAAA
>CAZIVQ010000149.1:0-7744 GCA_964542415.1 uncultured Bacteroidia bacterium
GTAGTTTGGGTGAAGCAGCAAAGATAACAGGATGTGGGATAAAACACCCCTCACGCTGGCAGGGCTGTCAAGGGTAGTGCTTTTGCCCTGCCAGCGTTGTGGGGATGCAGTCAACGCAGGCAGGGTAGCGAAAAGCAGGATTGGTGAGAACCCTGCCAGCGTCGAATGGTCCTCACGCTGGCAGGGCTGTCAAGGGTACTGCTTTTGCCCTGCCAGCGTGGTGGGGATGCAGTCAACCCTGCCCGCATAGCGCTGGCTACCGATTCAGCCATTCTTTAAACCGCGGGGCTTTCTCGATGCTCACGATGGCGTCGATTTCGCCGGGGGGGGCGAGTTCTACCTTCACCCGGCTCTTGGAGTAGGCAAACATGCCGGCGATGGCTTCGAAGCTGATGATGAACTGCCGGTTGATGCGAAAAAAGCGCTGCGGGTCCAGCATGTCTTCCAATTTACCCAAGGTAAAATCCACAATGTGCCTCCGGTTGTCCTTGGTGATGAGGAACACATATTTTTGCTGGCCAAAAAAGTAAGCCACCTCCTCGATGGGCACGGACTTGATCTTGTCGCCCGAAGTAACCATGAACCGCTTCTGGTAGCTTGGCTGTGGCTGCATCGCCCGCAGCAATGCTTCCACATCCAGGGGAGCCTGCGGTTGGCGGGTGTCGCGGTACTTTTCTAGGCTCTGGGCCAATTCTTCCTGCTCAATGGGCTTGAGCAGGTAATCGACACTGTTGAGCTTGAAAGCCTGGATGGCGTACTTGTCGTAAGCGGTGGCAAAAATGATCGGGGTTTTTACCTCCACTTGTTCGAAAATGGAGAAGCTATTGCCATCGGCGAGGTGGATATCGAGAAAAATCAGGTCGGCTTGATGGGTTTTGAGCCAAGCCACGGACCTCTCTATCGAGTCCAGGGTATCCAATACTTCGATTTGAGGATCCACCTGGCCCAGAAGGCGGATAAGGCGTTTAGCTGCTGGAAATTCGTCTTCGACAATCAGAACCTTAAGCATGGGGATGGCTTTTCTCAAAGATGGAAAAAACCCGGGGTTTTTGCCGAAAGAGAATAAAAAGACGGGTGAAATGGATGGGGACAGCTTAAGACAAGTCTCCGCGGATCTATCCCTGTCCCTCTTTGCCGTTCCGCAAGCACTAGCTTACTGCTGCAATTTTTCCTGAATAGAAAAGTCTGCCCCGGCTTCCAGGGCTTTCTGCCAGTAGACCCGCGCCGCTTCAGTCTGCCCGCCCCGGTAGAGGGCATCGGCATAATGCCCCAATATCACCGCCGAGCCAGAAAGTTCAGCGGCCTTGCCCAGGGGCTCCAGGGCTTCCGCATATTTGCCCTGCCGGTAAAGGATCCAGCCGTAGGTATCGAGGTAAGAGGGACGGTTAGGCTCCTGCTTCAGCGCCTTTTGCACCATTTCGCTGGCCTCGTCCAGGCGCTCATTGCGCTCGGCCAGGTAATAGGCGTAGTTGTTGAGCAGCAAGTCATTCTCCGGTTGCAGGTCCAGGGCAGCTTGCAGGTTCTCGTCCGACTGCTTGTGTTTTCCCTGATCATGGTAAATGCGCCCTAGCTCGGCGTAGACCTGCACCAGCAGGTCTGGATTGGAACCGCCGATCTTCTTGATCTTCTCGTAGGCATAAATGGCGGCTTCTGGCCGGTCTGTCTGGCTGGCAGAGAGGCCGTAGAAATAGAGGAATTGCTCCTGATTGGGGTAGTAGTCCATGGCCCGCTCGGCGTCGCGGAAGATGGTCTCGTAGTCATTGGATAAGAAAGAGGTCTCGATCAGCGCCATCCAAACGTCGAGGTCGGAAGGGGCCAACTCCAGCGACTGCTGAAAGTAAACCCGGGCCGAGTCCATGTTTTGCTCCAGCAACATGATCTGGCCTTGGATCGCCAGGGCTTTGGCCGTCCCTGGGTGGGTTTCGGCAAAAATGGCGGCCAGGCGTTTGACCCGGGGAACCAGCGCCGGTTGCCGGTCCGCAAAGGCCAGCATGCGCTCGATGATCTGCATCTTGCCATCAGGTTCGATGCTGGGATTGGAGAAGGCGCGGAAGAGGTATTCGTCTGAGCGGTCGAGGGAGTCGATGGACTTGTAATAATCGGCCAGGGAAAGCAAGGCGAAGCCATTATCGGGGTCTTTTTCCAACAATCCTTCCAAGGTCGAGGCCGCTTCGGCGGACCGTTCCAGGTTCATCAGGGCCTCAAACTGCATCTGATAAAAGCGGCCTTCGAGCTCGTCGATGGCAATGAGCTGTCGGGAAACCTTAAGGGCTTTTTCCCACGAGCGGTTTTGGCCGTGCAGTTGGTATTGGCGCAGCAGAATTTCAGGGTTGGGACCCGTAGTCAATTGTAGCTTCTCGAGGACTTCAATGGCTTGCTGGTTTTTACCGCTGCGCTGCAGGAGGTCGGCTAATTGCAGCTGGTCGCGGTATTTTTGGGGAAATTGGGTCACCAACTGCCGCATCACCTTAATGGCTTCGTCGTAGTTTCCTTTTCGTTCCAGGGCCTGTTGAAGCGTTTTATAATACCAGTAATTTTCAGGATTACGGCTAAGGGCATTGCGAGCATAGCCGATGGCGGCATCCAGGTCATTGTTTTCCAGGTGCAGGCGCGCCAGGTTGTACATGGCGGCATGGTTGTCCGGATCGGCGCTGACCACTTGCTCAAACAGCTCGAAGGCCGCCTGCTTTTCTCCCCGCATCATCTGGGCACTGGCCGTCACATAGTCCTGCTCGATTTTGAGCCGGGTATTGGCGTCCATGAGGCCCTTGTGAGGCTTGGAAGCGGTACTGCTGGGCTTGCTGCTGCGGCAGGCCGTTAGCAAGAGCAGGAGGGCAAGGGCGAGACGGAAAAGGCCGGAATGAACATGCATGAGAAGGGAATCTGGCGACATAAAGGGCCGGGTAGAGGAAAAAAGGAGCCTGGCTGTCAGGGGTGTACGCAAGCCAAGCCCTGAAAGATAAGGAGCGGGCGGGGCAAAAACCAGGCGGGTCATGATTTGCCCGTATGCCCAAAGCCGCCGCTGCCCCGGGCACTGGCCTTCAGCTCTGTGACGGGCTCCCACTGCACCTGCTCGTGGCGGGCCACCACCATCTGGGCGATGCGCTCCCCCGGTTCGATGGTGTAGGGCTCCGGGCTGAGGTTGACCAGCAGCACCTTGACTTCGCCCCGGTAATCGGCGTCAATGGTGCCGGGGGTATTAAGGCAAGTGAGCCCGTGACGCACCGCTAGGCCCGAGCGGGGCCGCACCTGGGCTTCGTAACCCACCGGCAATTCGAGGTGCAGGCCCGTGGGCACCAGGGTTCGCTCCAAGCTGCCAAGCGTGAGCGGGGCCTCCAGAAAGGCATGGAGGTCCATGCCCGCCGAGGCTTCGGTGGCGTAGCGCGGCAGGGGCTGGTCAGAATGGTTGACGATTTTTACCTTGAGCATGAAAAGTAGGGTAGGGGAGAAGGATAAATAGCACCCCAAACCTACGATTCTTCTGCCAAAAAGCCGCAAGCACTAGCCCGCCTGCGCCTCAAACTTCGCGGCGAGGTCAAGGTCTTTGTCGGTCAGGCCGCCGGCGTCGTGGGTGCTCAGGCGCACCTCTACTTTGTTGTAGACATTGGACCATTCTGGATGGTGGCTGGCTTTCTCCGCCAAAATGGCGCAGCGGGACATGAAGCCCCAGGCGGCGACAAAGTCGGCAAATTGGTAGGTCTTCTCGATGCCATCGGCGTTGAAAGACCAGCCAGCGAGTTCTTTGAGTTTCGGGGCAGCGGTTTGGGCGTCGTAAGTTTTCATAGGAAAGGTTTTGGGTTTTGGGGGATGCTATGTTTTTAACGCGGAGGGCGCGGAGGGGGCGCGAAGGTTCGCAATGGGGGTATTGAATTAATTCAATACCCCCATTGCGAACCTTCGCGCCCCCTCCGCGCCCTCCGCGTTAAAAACATAGCATCCCCCAAAACCCAAAACCTTTCCTATGAAAACTTACGACGCCCAAACCGCTGCCCCGAAACTCAAAGAACTCGCTGGCTGGTCTTTCAACGCCGATGGCATCGAGAAGACCTACCAATTTGCCGACTTTGTCGCCGCCTGGGGCTTCATGTCCCGCTGCGCCATTTTGGCGGAGAAAGCCAGCCACCATCCAGAATGGTCCAATGTCTACAACAAAGTAGAGGTGCGCCTGAGCACCCACGACGCCGGCGGCCTGACCGACAAAGACCTTGACCTCGCCGCGAAGTTTGAGGCGCAGGCGGGCTAGTGCTTGCGGCTTTTTGGCAGAAGAATCGTAGGTTTGGGGTGCTATTTATCCTTCTCCCCTACCCTACTTTTCATGCTCAAGGTAAAAATCGTCAACCATTCTGACCAGCCCCTGCCGCGCTACGCCACCGAAGCCTCGGCGGGCATGGACCTCCATGCCTTTCTGGAGGCCCCGCTCACGCTTGGCAGCTTGGAGCGAACCCTGGTGCCCACGGGCCTGCACCTCGAATTGCCGGTGGGTTACGAAGCCCAGGTGCGGCCCCGCTCGGGCCTAGCGGTGCGTCACGGGCTCACTTGCCTTAATACCCCCGGCACCATTGACGCCGATTACCGGGGCGAAGTCAAGGTGCTGCTGGTCAACCTCAGCCCGGAGCCCTACACCATCGAACCGGGGGAGCGCATCGCCCAGATGGTGGTGGCCCGCCACGAGCAGGTGCAGTGGGAGCCCGTCACAGAGCTGAAGGCCAGTGCCCGGGGCAGCGGCGGCTTTGGGCATACGGGCAAATCATGACCCGCCTGGTTTTTGCCCCGCCCGCTCCTTATCTTTCAGGGCTTGGCTTGCGTACACCCCTGACAGCCAGGCTCCTTTTTTCCTCTACCCGGCCCTTTATGTCGCCAGATTCCCTTCTCATGCATGTTCATTCCGGCCTTTTCCGTCTCGCCCTTGCCCTCCTGCTCTTGCTAACGGCCTGCCGCAGCAGCAAGCCCAGCAGTACCGCTTCCAAGCCTCACAAGGGCCTCATGGACGCCAATACCCGGCTCAAAATCGAGCAGGACTATGTGACGGCCAGTGCCCAGATGATGCGGGGAGAAAAGCAGGCGGCCTTCGAGCTGTTTGAGCAAGTGGTCAGCGCCGATCCGGACAACCATGCCGCCATGTACAACCTGGCGCGCCTGCACCTGGAAAACAATGACCTGGATGCCGCCATCGGCTATGCTCGCAATGCCCTTAGCCGTAATCCTGAAAATTACTGGTATTATAAAACGCTTCAACAGGCCCTGGAACGAAAAGGAAACTACGACGAAGCCATTAAGGTGATGCGGCAGTTGGTGACCCAATTTCCCCAAAAATACCGCGACCAGCTGCAATTAGCCGACCTCCTGCAGCGCAGCGGTAAAAACCAGCAAGCCATTGAAGTCCTCGAGAAGCTACAATTGACTACGGGTCCCAACCCTGAAATTCTGCTGCGCCAATACCAACTGCACGGCCAAAACCGCTCGTGGGAAAAAGCCCTTAAGGTTTCCCGACAGCTCATTGCCATCGACGAGCTCGAAGGCCGCTTTTATCAGATGCAGTTTGAGGCCCTGATGAACCTGGAACGGTCCGCCGAAGCGGCCTCGACCTTGGAAGGATTGTTGGAAAAAGACCCCGATAATGGCTTCGCCTTGCTTTCCCTGGCCGATTATTACAAGTCCATCGACTCCCTCGACCGCTCAGACGAATACCTCTTCCGCGCCTTCTCCAATCCCAGCATCGAACCTGATGGCAAGATGCAGATCATCGAGCGCATGCTGGCCTTTGCGGACCGGCAACCGGCGCTGGTTCCCCGGGTCAAACGCCTGGCCGCCATTTTTGCCGAAACCCACCCAGGGACGGCCAAAGCCCTGGCGATCCAAGGCCAGATCATGTTGCTGGAGCAAAACATGGACTCGGCCCGGGTTTACTTTCAGCAGTCGCTGGAGTTGGCCCCTTCCGACCTCGACGTTTGGATGGCGCTGATCGAGACCTCTTTCTTATCCAATGACTACGAGACCATCTTCCGCGACGCCGAGCGGGCCATGGACTACTACCCCAATCAGGAGCAATTCCTCTATTTCTACGGCCTCTCTGCCAGCCAGACAGACCGGCCAGAAGCCGCCATTTATGCCTACGAGAAGATCAAGAAGATCGGCGGTTCCAATCCAGACCTGCTGGTGCAGGTCTACGCCGAGCTAGGGCGCATTTACCATGATCAGGGAAAACACAAGCAGTCGGACGAGAACCTGCAAGCTGCCCTGGACCTGCAACCGGAGAATGACTTGCTGCTCAACAACTACGCCTATTACCTGGCCGAGCGCAATGAGCGCCTGGACGAGGCCAGCGAAATGGTGCAAAAGGCGCTGAAGCAGGAGCCTAACCGTCCCTCTTACCTCGATACCTACGGCTGGATCCTTTACCGGCAGGGCAAATATGCGGAAGCCCTGGAGCCCCTGGGCAAGGCCGCTGAACTTTCTGGCTCGGCGGTGATATTGGGGCATTATGCCGATGCCCTCTACCGGGGCGGGCAGACTGAAGCGGCGCGGGTCTACTGGCAGAAAGCCCTGGAAGCCGGGGCAGACTTTTCTATTCAGGAAAAATTGCAGCAGTAAGCTAGTGCTTGCGGAACGGCAAAGAGGGACAGGGATAGATCCGCGGAGACTTGTCTTAAGCTGTCCCCATCCATTTCACCCGTCTTTTTATTCTCTTTCGGCAAAAACCCCGGGTTTTTTCCATCTTTGAGAAAAGCCATCCCCATGCTTAAGGTTCTGATTGTCGAAGACGAATTTCCAGCAGCTAAACGCCTTATCCGCCTTCTGGGCCAGGTGGATCCTCAAATCGAAGTATTGGATACCCTGGACTCGATAGAGAGGTCCGTGGCTTGGCTCAAAACCCATCAAGCCGACCTGATTTTTCTCGATATCCACCTCGCCGATGGCAATAGCTTCTCCATTTTCGAACAAGTGGAGGTAAAAACCCCGATCATTTTTGCCACCGCTTACGACAAGTACGCCATCCAGGCTTTCAAGCTCAACAGTGTCGATTACCTGCTCAAGCCCATTGAGCAGGAAGAATTGGCCCAGAGCCTAGAAAAGTACCGCGACACCCGCCAACCGCAGGCTCCCCTGGATGTGGAAGCATTGCTGCGGGCGATGCAGCCACAGCCAAGCTACCAGAAGCGGTTCATGGTTACTTCGGGCGACAAGATCAAGTCCGTGCCCATCGAGGAGGTGGCTTACTTTTTTGGCCAGCAAAAATATGTGTTCCTCATCACCAAGGACAACCGGAGGCACATTGTGGATTTTACCTTGGGTAAATTGGAAGACATGCTGGACCCGCAGCGCTTTTTTCGCATCAACCGGCAGTTCATCATCAGCTTCGAAGCCATCGCCGGCATGTTTGCCTACTCCAAGAGCCGGGTGAAGGTAGAACTCGCCCCCCCCGGCGAAATCGACGCCATCGTGAGCATCGAGAAAGCCCCGCGGTTTAAAGAATGGCTGAATCGGTAGCCAGCGCTATGCGGGCAGGGTTGACTGCATCCCCACCACGCTGGCAGGGCAAAAGCAGTACCCTTGACAGCCCTGCCAGCGTGAGGACCATTCGACGCTGGCAGGGTTCTCACCAATCCTGCTTTTCGCTACCCTGCCTGCGTTGACTGCATCCCCACAACGCTGGCAGGGCAAAAGCACTACCCTTGACAGCCCTGCCAGCGTGAGGGGTGTTTTATCCCACATCCTGTTATCTTTGCTGCTTCACCCAAACTAC
>CAZIVQ010000150.1:0-1463 GCA_964542415.1 uncultured Bacteroidia bacterium
AAAACCCCAAAACCCCAAAACCCAAAACCCCAAACCCCAAACCCCAAACCCCAAACCCCAAACCCAAAACTCTTCATGGAACTCTGGACCGCCTTCATCGTCGGCTTAGCTGGCAGCTTGCACTGCGTAGGCATGTGCGGGCCCATCGCGCTGGCTTTGCCGGGGCAGCAGCAGCATTGGCTACGCATCTTGCCGGGCCGGGTGCTCTACAACCTGGGCCGGGTGGTGACCTACACCCTGCTGGGTACAGTCATCGGGCTGTTTGGGCGTGGTATCTCTCTGGCAGGTTATCAGCAGACCTTGTCCATCGTGTTGGGGGCCTTGCTGGTCATTCTGGCATTGTTCACTATGCAAGTCGAGTCACGCTTTATGGCCCTACCAGCCGTTAATCGCGTGATGGGGCGGGTCAAAAGCCGCCTGGCGCGCCTCATGCGCTGGGAGCACCCTTCCTCCCTTTTTCAGATCGGCATATTGAATGGCTTCTTGCCCTGTGGCTTCGTGTACCTGGCCTTAGCTGGGGCCCTTTCGACCGGCGAAATCGGCGGCAGCATGGCCTACATGGCCTTTTTTGGCTTGGGTACCCTGCCCGCCATGCTGGCCATGTCGCTCATGGGTGCCTGGTTGGGACCGCGCTTCCGGCGGGTGGCCCGCCCGCTGATGGTGAGTTTTACCCTCATTTTTGGCCTGCTGCTCATCCTGCGCGGCCTGGACCTCGGCATCCCTTACCTCAGTCCCGACCTGGGACCAGATGTGACGGCGGTGGAGAGCTGTGAGTAGGAGGGGATCAAAAATGGGGCGAAAGGCAGGCAGAAATAAGCGGTTGATCGGGCTTTTTGCGGGAGAATGAAGGTTTTCCCAGTAAAAGGCATGACAAAAATCACCCCCCGGCTGGGGCTGAAGTCATGGGGACCCGGGGGTGCCCGCCCTAATTTAGCCGATGTGTTGCCCATGGTGGGCCGCATTCTCCTCAACTTTTCTTCCTCATGATTGCTCCCATCTTTGCTCCCAACGGCCAGGTGTCTTGTGCCGCGTGCCAACTGCGTGAGTCCCTGGACCAGATCCGGGAAGTAGAACTGGCCCGCCATCACAAAAAAATCGGTCTGGAACCCACCGAGCTGGTCGAGCAAAGCGTACAGGAGTTCATGGAAAAAATTCTGGCCTTCAGTACCAACCGCCTGCAAGAAGATCCCCAGAACCACGGGCAGTCCCTGGCCCAGATCTTCGGCCTTTGATCCCATCAAGCCTTGAAATAGTGATCCAATGAGGTTCAGCCTCCATTGGGGATCAAATGTGACCCGGAAGCAGCAAGCGCCGCTTCCGGGTTTTCTAATAAAAAACGCCCTCCGGTGGGGAAACCGAAGGACGCAGGTTAATCACAGCGTGGGTGGGGAGTAGGGGAATAGGGTACTGGGAAAAAGGTCCCTAAATTTCGCTACTCGCTACTCGCTACTCGCTACTCGCTA
>CAZIVQ010000150.1:1563-3833 GCA_964542415.1 uncultured Bacteroidia bacterium
TCGCTACTCGCTACTCGCTACTCGCTACTCGCTAAAACGCCAGCCCCAAGGTAAAGGCCGTGTTGTAATTCAGGCCGCGAAAGGGCACCAGAGAAGTCGTCTCGGCACTTTCACGTACCGTAGAGCTAAAGCTGTCGAAGGTCGCATCGAATTCTACCCCGACCCGTAGGATCTTGAGCAATTTTACGTTGGCTCCCAGCAAGAGGCCGAGCCCGGCACGCAGGTCGCCATTGCTGACGCTGGCGAGGTTTTGGTCGATGATGTCGTCGCCAGTGATGACGATGGGAATGAAGGCCCCCGGATAGATATCGACCCGGTCGGCGATCATCCAGTGTTTTTCGATGCCAAATATGCCTCGGATATCCTGGCGGCGGGCGCTGTAATTGGTTTCGATGTCTGCTCCATCGACGGTGTAGCGAAGGTTGTCGACGCCTACCCCGGCGCGGAAGGCCCATTTCTTTTGGGTGTAGAAGCGCAGGTTGGCAGAAAGGGAAGAGCTTCCCCGGTAGTCGATTTCGGTATTGGCGTCCTGGACGCGGTCGACGTTGAAGCTACTGAAGTTAGCCGTAGCGCTGAAACGCTGGGCTTGGGCGCTATGGCTGAAAAAAAGTAGGCCTAAGGCCAGCATCGCAGTCAGTCGGGCAATGGTTTTCATAATGATTGGTTTTCCGTATGCATGAGGTATGTCCCAAAAACGTGCCTCGAAGGCCCGTGGATGCACCCGGAAGCGCCTTGCCTAGCAAGCGTGTCACCCGGCAGAGCAAGCGTGCGTGACCCGGGCTGGTAAGGGGCGTCCCCCCAGCCGGTTGTCCAACCCATTGTACCGTTGCATTATTCCTGCTCTGCCTGTGCTTCGATCAGGGCGGTGAGGTTCTCGTAGAATTCCTCCCCATACTTGCGGATAAGGGCTTCGCGGAGAAACTCGTAGACTTTGATCCCTTCGGCTTTGCCGCGGCTGCATGCCGGGCTACAGATGTGCCAGCGATCGTAGTTGAGCGCTTCGAAATGCCGGGTCTGGGTGATCCGGATGGGGTAGAGGTGGCAGGAAATGGGCTTGCGAAACTCGATCTCTCCCGCCTCATAGGCGGCTTCGATGCCACAGAGGGCCACCCCTTTCTCATCAAAAATGGCGTAGGCGCATTCCCGGCCCCTCACCAAGGGGGTAGAGTCGCCATCGGTAAAATCGCGCACATGGGTGCCCTGCTCCTCAATCGCCGCGATGCCTTGCTCCCGCAGGTACGGCTTCACCTTGGGGTAGATTTCCGCCAAAATCGCCAATTCCTCCTCCTCCAGGGGTGCCCCCAGGTCGCCCTCCACGCAGCAAGCTCCTTTGCAGCGCGAAAGGTCACAGGCAAACATTTCGCTCGCCAAATCGCCACTGACCAGTTTGTCCTCCACCTGGAGCATCGTTGCTGTACGTTTTTTCTTCCACATATTTTTTGAGAGAAAAGAGAAAAGAGAAAAGAGAAAAGAGATGAGCGATAAGCGACTGAGCGACAAGCGATATGCGATATGCGACGAGCGATGTGGCGATAAACGACAAGCAACGAGGGTTTGGCGATAGAACGACCTGCGACCGCAAGGTCGAAGCTCCGTGACCTCCTAAGCCCTGCTTGGTAAAAACCTCCGTGCCCTCTGTGAAATCCCTCCGTGTTCTCTGTGGTAAAACAAGAGACAGCTTCTTCTCTGCGAAACTCTGCGCCTCCTCTGCGACCCCCCGGTTTCTCCGGGGTCCGAGATCTGCGGTAAAAAATAGAGATCCGATAGAACGACCTGCGACCGCAAGGTCGAAGCTCCGTGACCTCCTAAGCCCTGCTTGGTAAAAACCTCCGTGCCCTCCCGGTTTCTCCGGGATCCATGATCCGTGAAATTCCTCCGTGTTCTCCGTGGTAAAAAAACCTCCGTACCCTCCCTAGTAAAAATCAGGGTCAAAAGAGCTTCCGCACCTGGCTCTCAGCGGTCAACTTCGGGGGATCCCCCTGCAACTGATCGACCCAGAGGACCCCTGGCTGCGTTCCGGTGGCAAAGGTACCCAAAAAATCTGAGGCGCCCAGCGCGGCGGCTCCTTGAGTGGTGGACCAGCGCAACAATTGGTGCAAGCTGAGTTCAGGCCATTTTTCGTGAAGAAAACGAACCTCGTCCCAAACCTCCAGGCTGTAGTTACTCGCGGCGCTGTCGGTACCGAGGCAGAGGCGGTCGTCGAGAATCGGCACCAAACGGGGATCAGGCAAGCGCCCGTGAATGTACTGGTTGGAGCGGGGGCAGAAGCA
>CAZIVQ010000150.1:3933-7731 GCA_964542415.1 uncultured Bacteroidia bacterium
CAGCAGCGCGTAGCTCAACTGTTCACTGAAAACTGTTCATTGACAACTGTTAAGGTGTGCGCTCGAAGCGGCGGAGAAACTCTGCTTTGTCGCCCCGTACGCGAAGGTAGTAAGTGCCGGGTTGATATTCCCGCATGTCGAGGGTCAAAGCCCCGTTTTCGCCCTTGCGGACTTTCTCCATGGTCAGGCCTTTGAGCACTTCGCCCCCTGGCTTAGCCAGCAGGTCGAAGCGCAGGTCCTGCTTGCGGTAGTTGATGAATTGGAACTCATAGACCTCCGGCTCGGTGGATCCTACCACCGGCGAAATGAAAAAATCCTCCACCAGGTCAGCCCGCAGGCAGATCACCTCGCTGTAACGCCGCTGGGCCTGCCCGTCTACCGCCACGATGCGGTAACACAGTTTTTCCTCCGGCGCAAAGGGCCGGTTGTCGATAAACTCGTAGGTCCGTTCGCTGCCATCGCCCACGGTGGCCCGGGCCTCGACCAGGCCCAACACTTTGCCGCTATGGCGGGTTTTGTCCCGGTAAGGGGTAGCCCAATATTTTTCTACCAGAAAAAACTCGACCGCGGCATCGGGCTCTGCTTCCCAGCGGATAACCGCTTCGTTGTTCATGAAGGTCGCATGCAGGCCAGGCGGGAGAAAGTCCGCAGCCGCGGGCTGGTTGTAGTCCAGCGACAGGCGGCGCAGGTCCTGGTTGCTGCGCGGATCTTGGTGGTAGCCATTGAGGCTGAGATCAAACACGCAGCGGTTGCCGTCGTAGCCATCGACATAAAGGAAATAGGTGCGCCCTGGCTCAAATTCCTGCCAGCTGAGGCGCAGCAGGCGGGTTTCGCGGGGGTTGGTGCAGGCCTGGTTCTGAAAGCCGCCGGGGTTGCAGCCGTCATCTGCGGCGAAGACCAGCGCTTGCAGGCCCGCCGGGGTTTCGCAGCTCTGTGGCTCGATTATCACCTCGTAGAAGCTGTAGGCCGAATCGGTGGTGAAGGTGTACCAAAGGTCATTTTCGAAGGTGCGGATGCAGGTGATGTCCACCGAGTCGGGCAATTCTTCCGGAAAAATGTCTGCCTCGGCATTATTCTCCCCATACACGATCTCCCCGATCTCCAGCACCCGGGCCTCAGAACAGCGGTTGTGGGGGAGGGGTTGGGCCAGCAGAAAAGCGGGAAAAATGAGCGGGAGAACAAGCAGCCAACGGGGGCGGGTAGGCATAGGCTTTGGGGTTGAATGGCGGAGAAGATTCTTCTTTCCTAACGCAGCCCGGGGCAAAAGTTGCCTCAAGCACCAATCACCTTTGGCAAGCAAAAGAACCCTTCCCACAAACATAGCATTTATTGCATTCCAAATGCACAGCCTGTAACTTAGCCTTCCAATCAACTCGCTTTCATGGCTATTGCTCGTGCTGCTCGCTTATTTCGCTTTGGTCTCGTCGCTGGTCTTGCGGTCTTGGCTCTGCTGTTCAAGCATTGCCAGGCTCCGCCCGAAAAGGAGCAGGTCCAGGCCTCAGCCATCAAAACCGCGGCTACTACGCCTGTCACCGAGGCCGATTACGTCGGTTCTGCGGCCTGTCAGAGCTGCCATGCCGAGGCTTTTGCCGACTGGCTGGGCTCTCACCACGACCAGGCCATGGAACCCGCCAACGACACCACCGTGCTGGGTGACTTCGGCAACGTAACCTTCGCCAGCCGGGGCGTCCGTACCCGTTTTTATCGGGAAGGGGAGAAATTCATGGTCAACACCGAAGGGCCAGATGGCACCTATCAGGACTTCGAAATCTCCCATACCTTCGGGGTCTATCCCCTGCAACAGTACCTGGCGGTTTTCCCCAAAGGTCGCCTCCAAGCCCTGCGCGTAGCCTGGGACAGCGAAAAAGACCGCTGGTATGATCTTTATCCAGACATGGACATTGAGCCGCAAGAATGGCTGCACTGGACCGGCGGGGCCATGAACTGGAACAGCAGCTGCGCTGATTGCCACTCGACCCACCTTCGGAAGCATTACGATGCCGCGGCCGATTCTTTTCACACCACCTACGCCCTGATGGACGTAAGCTGCGAAGCTTGCCACGGAGCCGGAAAAAAGCATATTGAGCTGGTTTCCGCGCCGGATTATGTGGAGAAAAAAGGAAAAGCAGACCACCAGCTCCACCTGTTGCCGGGCATCCCTTCTACCGAACAAGTGGACCAATGTGCCCGCTGCCACAGCCGGCGGAGTCAATTTTCAGAAGCATTTGTGCCGGGAGAAAAATTTCTCGACCACTACCTACCCGAGTTGCTGGTGGACGGGACCTACTTTGCCGATGGGCAAATTTTGGATGAGGACTACGTCTACGGCTCCTTCGTCCAGAGCAGAATGTACCATGAGGGGGTGAAATGCACCGATTGCCACAACCCCCACAGCACCCAGCTGCGCTACGAGGGCAACCGCCTTTGCATGCAGTGCCACGAGCCAAAGTACGACGAGCCGGGGCATCACTTTCATCCGCAGGGCAGCGAGAGCGCGCAGTGCATCAACTGCCACATGACGGGGCGGACCTACATGGGCAATGATTTTCGCCGCGACCACAGCTTCCGCATTCCGCGGCCAGATCAGAGCGTGGCCTTCGGCACGCCCAATGCCTGCAACGGCTGCCACGAAACCCAGGACGCCCAGTGGGCGGCCGATCAGGTGGAGGCCTGGTACGGCCCGGAGCGGAAGCCGCATTTTTCGGATGCGCTGACGCTGGGCCGGGAGCGGACGGCTCGCTCAATGGTGCCTTTGCAGCGGCTGATCGAAGCTAGCGACGAGCCGGGCATTGCCCGGGCGACTGCGGTGCAGTACCTGGTAGAGACGGCCGGGGCTGAGGCCCTGCCGGTCTTGCAGCGGGCGCTAAACGACAGCACCGCCTTGGTGCGGCATGCAGCGGTACAAGCGCTGAGTCAGTGGCCGGCTACTGAGCGGTTGAGTCTGCTTGGCCCGAGGCTGCGTGACAGCCTGCGGGTGGTGCGCGTAGCCGCCGCCGACGCGTTGGCCGATGTGCCGGCCCAGCACTGGAACGCGGCCGCGCGCAGCGACTTTGAGCGGGCCCGGCAGGAGTTGCGTGCGAGCATGCAGGCGCAGGCCGACTACCGCGGCGGGCAGTTCATGATCGGCCAATATCATGATCGGCTGGGCCAGCCCGCTGAGGCGGAGCAGGCCTATCAGCGGGCCATCGCTATGGACAGCCGCTTCAACGCGGCCCGGATGAACCTCGCGGTGCTGTACAACCGCCTGGGCCGCAACGAGGAAGCGGAGCGCCTGCTGCGCAAGGTGGTGGAGCAAGAGCCCGAATATGGCCCGGCTTACTATTCGCTAGGGCTCCTCTTGGCCGAAAGCCCGGAGCGGCTGGAGGAGGCCGCCGAGGTCTTGGGGCAGGCCGCTACCCGCGTAGGCATCAATTCGCGTATTTTCTACAACTGGGGCCTGGCCTTGCAGCACCTGGAGCGGTCGGCCGATGCAGAGCGGGCCTATCAGGCCGGGCTGGAAGTGGAGCCGGCCTCGGCCGTGCTCAACAATGCTTTGGCGATTTTGCATTTGCAAGCCGGGCGGCCCGAGCGGGCGTTGCCTCATGCGCAGTTGCTGGTGGAGCAGTATCCGCAGCAGCAGGAATTCCGGCAGCTTTTGCAGCAGGTGCAAATGCGTTTGCAGGGCGGGGCGGGGCAGTAGGGCTACCTGAGCCACTTATTCTTGCGCCAAGGCTTCTAAGAAAAGCTTCTTTAATCGGGGCAGCGTTTTGACGATGGTTCTGCTTCTTAGTCGTCGGTATTGAGTTGCTGGGCAATTGC
>CAZIVQ010000151.1:0-7729 GCA_964542415.1 uncultured Bacteroidia bacterium
CATCTTCCGGCGTGATGAAATCGCGGCCCCGCATGGCCGCCAAGGCCTTGGCGGCATTCATCAGGCTGATCGATGCCCGGGGCGAGGCGCCCAGGAAAATGTCCTTGCTCTCGCGGGTGGCCCCGATCAAGCTCACGATGTAGCTCACCAGTTTGGGGTCCACCGTCACCTGCTGCACCACGGCCCGGGCCCGTAAGATCTGGGACTGGTCCAGCACCGCCTGCACATGGCTGAGGTCATTGGGGGCTTTGCGGGCATGGTGCTCCAGCAGAATGCGGGCTTCCTCCTCCGCCGAGGGGTAGCCCACTTCGATTTTGAACAAAAACCGGTCGAGTTGGGCCTCCGGGAGGCGGTAGGTGCCTTCCTGCTCGATGGGGTTTTGGGTCGCCAGTACCATGAAGGGCGGCTCCATGGGCAAGGTCTTGCCGTCGATGGTGACCTGCCGCTCCTCCATCACCTCGAAGAGAGCCGATTGGGTCTTGGCAGGGGCGCGGTTGATCTCGTCGATCAGCACCACCTGGGCGAAGATGGGGCCCGCCCGAAAGTCGAAATTCCCGCTCTGGGCGTTGAAAACCGAGGTCCCCAGCACATCGGAGGGCATCAGGTCGGGGGTAAATTGAATGCGGGCAAAGAGCACGTCCAGGGTGCGGGCCAGCATTTTGGCGGCCAGCGTCTTGGCTACGCCCGGCACCCCCTCGATCAGCAGGTGGCCATTGGCCAGCAAGGCGACCAGCATCAGGTCGACCATCTCGGTCTGGCCTACGATCATGGTGCCGATTTCGGCTTTGACCCGGTCTATGTCCGCCCGGAATTGGGTAAGTTCTTCGCGGGCTTGAAAAAGGTTTTCTTCTTCCATGAATGAATGGGGTTGGTGGCAAGCGGCAAAGCAAACGGGCAAGGTTCCCGGCTAATTCTTTGTCTCTCCCTTTCACCACTTAATATCTGTCCATCTATTTACCTGGCTCCTTTTGCGTAAAATTGCTCCAATCGTCCGGCAAATGCAATCAATTCTGCCTCGGTCCAGGTCGGCTGGGTGTGGACCCGGTTCACATCATGGCACAATTCCCGGATCTTTGCCAGGGAGAGCCCCGACTTGGCGGAGAGGCTGTGCATGAAGCCTTCGTCCAGCGAGTCGGTCGTCAAGTAGTAGTGCTCATGCACATAGGCCAACCAGAACCGGGCCTTCTTCGCCGCGATATGACGATGGTCTTTTTGCTGAAAATACAGCCGTCCCACCGTGGTGGTAAATTCGAGGGTGGTATTGGGCAAAGGGGGCTGCACCGGTACCACCGACCGCTGCCGCTTGGCCGCGAAGAGCAGGTAGAGCCCCAGCCCGATGAGTAGCAGCCAGAAAGCCCAGCGCAAGGATTCGTGCTGCATGATGAACCCGAGCTTGTCGGCCGTATTTTCCTCTCCTGCTTCGCCTTTCGAGGCTCGGCGGCGCATCTGCGCTACCTTATAATATTCGTCCCAAAAAATGTGGTAGCTACTCGGAATCTGCGATAAAACCGCCGCAATGAAGGCATGGTTTTCGGGATGCCGCAGGTAGTAGTTGCTGAGCATGCGCGGCTCGGTAACCAGCAGAAAAAAGCCTTCTCCCGCCGCCACTTTCAGCCCCCTCACCTCTCCCTGGGCGGTGCGGGCCAGTACCGTGCTCCTGCCGGGGTCATAGGTCCGGAGGTAAGTAGGCATCTTGTACCGGGGAAAATGAAAAACTTTTCCTGCCGGCCCCGGCCCTTCCCAATGGAGCTGCAAGCTGTCGCGCTGCGCCACCGCCGAGGTCGCGGTCTCAATGCGCAAGGCCCGCTCTAGCAACCCGGGAAACTCCCGCAAGGCCAGCAAGGCGATGTTGCCCCGTTCCACAAATTCGTACAGTTCGTCGGCTTCTTCTGGAGTCAGGGGCAAGGTTTCGTTGATAAACAGGTAGGCCGTCTGCTCCGGGTAGGTAAAGACCAGCTGGTCAAAGAGGTTTTGCTTTACCTCGCTGACCTCCCCTTGAGGGAAAAGAGCCGACAGGTTTTCGTACAGCAGGTAGGTTCCGTAGGGCTGCTGATCACGGCGGGAAAAAGCGTCCTTCCAGTCTTTGGGGCCGCCCAAGCCGGGCAAGAGCCACCCAAGCAAAGCGGCCAGCAGCAACAAGCCGCTGGCTCCATAAAGAAGGATGCGTCGGGTGCTCAGGTTCATAAACCGGCCGTTTGCAGGTGCTGGGAAAAGGCAAGGAATGGCTGCTTGACCTGCTCGAAGGTGTGCGAATCGAGCTGGCGCTGGCCATAGCATACGTATTCGTAGCGATACACCAGCCTCAAAAATGCTTGTTTCACGCTACCCGTCGGCAATTCCCGGGCCAGGGCATCATTGGTTTTGGCGGGGCGCCAGTCGATGAGGTTTCGTTTTTGGAGCAATTGCAGGACTTGCAGGAACTGGTAGCGGGTAGCTTCGGCATAATTTTTTTCTGCTTCGGCTTGCCGGGCCAGCCGCTGAAAGTCGAGGGTGACCAGGGAAGCCTCGTTCACCTCGGGCAAGGAGCTGGTATCGGTCTGGAGGCTGCGGTTGGCTTGCAGCGAACTCCGGAGGAGAAAAAACGCGAGGCCTCCCACCAGTAGCACCGCCACGGCATAGAGAAAAAAACTGAGCCCTTCGGCCAGTCCATCTATCCCTTTCCTGATTCTTTCTGGGTCCAGTTCCGGGGGAAGTGGCTCCCGGCCGTAGTCGTAGCGGCGCGTGTCCCGAATCTCTTCCAGGGTTTCCCGGTCAAAATCCCGGGGCTCGGCAGGCTGGGCCGATGCCGTTCCCAAGGCCAGCCAAAGCAGGCTGGAGACCCACCAAAAGGTGCTCCCACACATCCTACGCAGCTCAGGCATGGGTACGGGGCTTTTGGAGGAAGGGATAGACGAAGTAGTACCCCAGCACGAAGGCCAGCGAACTGAGGATGATCAGCAGTTTCAGGGGCAAGGGCATCTCGGTCAGGCGCGTCACGTAGGCCTCCAGGGCCGCCGCCACCAGAAAGACAGGCACCAGCCCCACGATGATCTTGATGCCTTTGCTGGCCGCCGTTTGCAAGCTTTGTTGGCGGGTATAGCTTCCCGGAAAGAGGATGGCATTGCCCAGCATGAAGCCCGCGCCCCCCGCGATCACAATGGCCGAAAGCTCCAGGGTGCCGTGGATGTAAATCACGGGCAGGGCTTCCCATATGAGGTTTTGGGTGTGGAACAGCCCAAAGAATGCCCCGACCATCAGCCCGTTTTGGAACAGGATGTAGCCCGTGCCTACCGAAAGCAGGATGCCCAGGGCGAAGGCGATGAAGGAAACCCGCACATTGTTGACGGCGATGCGCAAAAACATGGGCAGGGAGGGCGAATCTTTGTACACCCCCAGCGGGTCGCCGCGCTCAATGTTCTCCAGGGTCATATTTACGTACCCATCTCCGAGAATGGCCCGCACAAAAGTTTCTCCATTCATGGTGGACCAGAGCCCGATCAGGAAGGCAAAGGTAAAGATGGCCATGGCGTAGAGAATGGGGCGCAGGGCTTCGCGAAACAGCGCAGGCAGTTCCTCGGTCCAAAAGGTCAGCAACCGGCTGCGGGGTTCTTTTTTGTTTTTGTAAATGGTCAGGTGGGTGCGGGCAGCCAGGCCATTGAGGTAGCGCACGGTACGGCTTCGCGGGAAGAAGGTCCGGGCGTAGGCGAGGTCGTCGGTGAGCTGGATGTAAAGTTTGGCGAGGTGGTCAGGGTCGACCTGGGCTTTGCGTCTCTGTTCCAGCAAGCGCTCGTATTCCAGCCATTTATCTTTATTTTGCCGCAAGAAAGCCGGTTCTCTCATGTCAGGGAAAAGGAAAAGAGGTAATGGGGCCACTCGCCCGGAAGAAAAGACGCTAAAAACCAAGTTTTGCCGCAGGGGTTGGAGCAGGCTCCCGGCAAACATGCTTTTCAACTCAAATTGAGCGATTAATTTACTAATTTTCAGGGAATGAGCACCATCATTGTTCCTACTACCCAAAACATCGAGCTGGAGTACCCGGTCGCGAGCTTGGGAGAGCGCCTCCTCGGGGGCCTGATCGACTTGATCTTGCTTCTTGCCTACGCCTTCATCTGGAACGAAATCCTCACCCGCTACGATCAGGTCAGCAGTTGGGAGGACTACACCAGCAGCGTGGTTTCACAGTTGGTGATGCTGCCTGCGGTGCTCTACACCCTGCTCAGCGAGTGGTTTTTTGAGGGGCGGACCTTGGGCAAATGGCTCACCCGTACCCGCACCATCCGGCTTGATGGCAGCTCACCCAGCTTGAGTCACTATCTCATTCGCTGGATGCTGCGCATCGTGGACGTGTGGCTCTCTGCCCTGGTGCTGCTACCCGGCCTGATCGGCCTGGTCAGTGTCGGGATCAGCAAAAAAGGGCAGCGCCTGGGCGACCTCGCGGCGGGTACCACCGTCATCAAGCTCAAGCTGGTTTACACCTTCGGTGACACCATCTTTGTCGACACCGCCGACACCTATCAGGTGGTATTTCCCCAGATCGAAAGCCTCTCGGACCGGGATATTTCGATTCTCAAAGAAGTGATGGAGGCCGGGCTGCGGAGCGACAACCCACAGCTGCTTGCGCGCTTGGCCAGCAAGGTGAAGGAAGTGGCAGGCATCGAAACCGATTTGGGAAACCGGGCCTTTTTGGAAACCATCATGCGCGATTATAATCACCTATTTGGGCGGCGCTGACCAGGGTAGAAAGTATGATCTTTGCCGCTTGTAGGGGAGAATTGTTTCCTTTAAGGCAAAAAAAACGGGAGATTTTGAGGTTTACTACGAAAAATCTGTATATTCACCCCAGGTTATTGAACAGCACACGATAACCTAACTTTCCGGCTTCAGGCTACTTCTTCTTGCTGGTTGCTTTCCGCACCGGCACTCGCAGGCAACAGCTGTGTAAACACAACGTTGACTTTGGTTTCTTTTCCCTGAAACCAAGGTTATCTTCTTTCTCTGGACTTCCCCGGTCACCGATCCATGGTGGCCCTGAGTTCTTTTGTCTTGTTTACCATCACCGTTAACCTTGCCAAGCGCGATGAAGCAGCTGTTTACCTTGTTCCTGTATTTTCTCCTTCCCCTCCCGTTCTTGTATGCTCAGTCTCCCGCCGCCGCCTCGGCCAAGGAACCCTTGGCTGGAGAGCGTAGTTTCTGGGATGAGCCCCAACACAAGAAGGCCTACATCAGGCAGCACAACATTCGCAAGATTGAAGTGCAGACCTATGATCAAGCTGAGCCGGAAGAAGCCCACCTTCAGGCGATCAGTGTCTATGAGTACAGCGATAAATTCAACCTGACCCAGCTCATAGAAACCCAAGCGGAAGACACCAGCCGGATCTGTAAATTTCGCTACACCGAGAATGGTACCCTTACCTGGAAGTACATTTCCGACAAGTCAGACCAAAAAACCTACAAATCTGGTTATCGCTTTAACCGCAACCAGACGGTCTTTCAGGTCAAATCTTATGAGATGCTTCCCCAAGACCAGGTGATGCTGCTCGATACCCGGCAGTATGTCTACGATGACGAGGGCCGTCTCAGCGCCATTCGCTGCCTCGAAAACGACCGCCTCCTGCGGGTGCATCGCTTCGGATATGACAGCCAGGGCCGGGTGATCCAAGAGCGCTTCGAAACCCGTGAAGGGGACCTTGCCCGGCAAGTGGACTACGTCTACGATGATACCGGTCGTCCCCAGCGGATTACCACCTTGCACGCCGCTACCAATGAACAGCAAGCGTATGTCTACGCTTACGACGAGAAAGGCTTGCAAACCCGCATCGAATGGTGGACCAACGACCAGATCAAAGGCAGTGTAGACTATGCCTATGACGAAAGTGGAAAGCTCACGCATATGAACCGTGTCATGCAGCCGTCTTCGGGTGACGAGCCTCAGGCTTCGCTACAAGTGTACCGCTATGAAACGGATGATAATCGTGGGACAGATTAATCGGGCCTGAAAAGGGCCAGCGGGCATGCTTAAGCCCCTGTCCACCCCTACTACTACTAAGCCGCCTCTGCTGCGGCAAAGCCTAAACTCCCGGCCTGTGGCTGGGGGTTTTTCTTTTTAGGCCCGCGTAACGAACGCCCGTTCAGGTTAAGCAGAGTTGCTTATTTGCCATCATTGTGTTT
This sequence comes from uncultured Bacteroidia bacterium, assembly GCA_964542415.1. Lineage (GTDB taxonomy): Bacteria > Bacteroidota > Bacteroidia > J057 > J057 > CAZIVQ01. Next base: position 6,148 of record CAZIVQ010000151.1, read on the forward strand.
GATTGAAATAATTTTATTATGTCTGATCGGAGACAAGCAGAATCGACTTTCGGATGCCAGGCTTATCCCAAAGAGGGGGGCTGCGTATGAAAGGGGAAATGAATGAAATTTGACCCACTTACTTATGAAGCGTCTTCTTTTTATTGCCGGATGCCTGCTGGCCCTGGGTTCCCTTCACGCCCAGGTTGACCACCGCATCTGGGACCAATTGCTGCAGGCACACGTCAGCCCCGCGGGCATGGTGGACTATACCGGCTTCCATAAAGACCAGGCCCGCCTCCAGGCTTACCTCGAAACCCTTTCCCAGCATCCTCCTCAGACTAACTGGGCTTCCTCCGATCGCCTCGCCTATTGGATCAATGCCTACAATGCCTTTACCGTCCAGCTGATCCTGGACCATTACCCCCTGAAGTCGATCAGGGACCTCGAAAAGCCCTGGGATCAATCCTTTATCGAGCTGGGAGGCAAAACGTATTCGCTCAACGACATCGAGCATGGCATCCTGCGCAAGCGATTTGAAGAACCGCGCATCCACTTCGCGGTCAATTGCGCTTCGGTATCTTGTCCGCTCTTGCTGAACCGGGCCTATACCCCGGCTCAGCTCGAAGAGCAGCTAGAACGGCAGGCGCGGCATTTTATCAATGATCCTGCCTATAACCAGCTTTCCCAGGGCAAGCTCTCTTCCCTGTTTGATTGGTACGCCGAAGATTTCACCCAAGAAGGAAGCCTGATCGCCTACCTCAACCGCTACGCCAAGGCCCCTTTGCCGCCAGAAACCGAGGTCAGCTTTCTGCCCTACAACTGGAACCTGAATAAGCAGTGACCCAAGTTAAACAGGAGTCAAGTCTCCGGCTTTGAACCCTGCGAATAGGTCAAAGCTCCCGGATGACCCGGCAGGGATTGCCTGCGGCAAAGACATTGGCGGGGAGGTCTTTGGTCACCACTGAACCAGATCCGACGGTGGTGTTGTCCCCAATGGTGATGCCCGGCTGAACGATCACCCCGCCCCCTAGCCAGCAGTTTTTGCCAATGCGGATGGGCAAGCCGCGTTCGGGGCCTTTAATCCGCTCCGCCGCCAGCAGGGGGTGGGTAGCGGTATAGAGCTGCACGGCCGGGCCCAGCATGGTGTGATCGCCGATGTGGACTGTACTGACATCGAGAATCACACAGTTGAAATTCATAAACACCTGATCGCCTAGAAACAGATGGGTGCCGTAGTCGAGAAAGAAGGGGGGCTGTATGTCCACCCGTGGCCCCAGCTCGCCGAGCAAATCGTTGAGCAGGGCATGGCGGCGCTCTTTTTCATCGTCTTGGGTCTGGTTGTAGGCAAACATCAGTGCCCGGCAGTGCCGACGCATCTCTACCAGCTCCGGATCGGCGGCGTCATAGAGCGCCCCGGCGAGCATTTTCTCGCGTTCAGTCATGGCTGCAAGGGTAAAAAATGATTCCAGCATACCAGCTGGTTTTCTGCTCTCAGAATATACGAGAAACCCACTAGTGTCCGGTTGTAACTAGCAGATAGTCAGTTGTTTACCCGGCTCGTTCTTTGAATCGTGTGGAGGACTTGTTGTAAGTAGTTGAC
>CAZIVQ010000152.1:0-7701 GCA_964542415.1 uncultured Bacteroidia bacterium
CCTGTGGGCATCAGTTTGACGACCTCAGTGACAGTGTCTTTGCCGGTCGCCACCAGCCCTTACGAGTATGGGTGGGCTGCCCTGCTTGACTGACACAACGTTCCTTGGTTATTTTCCTTCAGACAAACTTGATACCATGTAGTGGCTGAACTGTAAGCCGGGTTGATTATGCTCAATAGCCAATGCACCAACATAGTTGGAGGCCATCTTGATGTCATAGAGAGACAAATCATGATTTCCCATTGTTTCGCAAGAACCTTGAACTAAATAAGTCGATGGGGCGGCAGCTAGGGCAACTTCAATACATTTGGGAGAGAGGCTAAGCCCACATCCTATTGCTTTAAGCACGGCTTCTTTACGCGTCCAGCCTTGAAAAACCAATTGTCGTTGAATTGACTCTGGGACTTGTTGGATGAGGGATTTTTCGTCTTCAGAAAAAATTCCCTCAACCAAACTTTTCCAATCCAATTCAGCGCGTATCGCCTCGATATCTACCCCAATCTCGTGGTGCTGAGTTATCGCGTATATTGCCCAACCTTTAGAATGGGAAAGATTAAATCTGATGTTCCCTTCATTTTGCTTAAAGCTTAGAGCAGGTTTGCCATGGGGGTCGTAAATAAAACAGATATCTTGGGCGTTGCGATTGAGGTAGCAACTGAGAATTTTCCTTAGGTTTGCTCTGGCGACAACGAAGCGGTGGCGATCGCGCTCAAACCGAAACCGCTCAGCCCGCTCCTGTTCTGCACTATTGAGCAGTGGATAGAGGGTTTGCATTGTCTCTGCCTCAACATCTAGCTGGGCTTGCCACAGGTGAGTTTCGTTAGCTGCCAGTTCTACCTGCTTCGGAGCAGGCTCCCAGAATTGAATCATAGCTACCATCTTGAATCGCGATCGCTTGAGAGATAACTTGTTAATGGGTCTTGGGGCAAGGGTTAACTTCAGCTAGAGGCGTTAAGCTTAGGCTCAACTGGTGTAGCAGAGAGGCCTCAACGGCGTGAATAAAAAAGTGGTTGCCCGGCAAGACATGCTGAGTAAATTTTACCTGGGTTTGCGATCGCCAGGCCCGCAGTCGCCCCCGCTGGGTGGCCGGGTCACGGGTGCCGCCAAAGGCTGTAATCGGACAGGGTAGGGGTGGTTCGGTCGCGTAGGTGTAGGTTTCACATAGGGTGAAATCAGCCCGTAGCACCGGCAGTAGCATGGCCATAAACTCGTCGTTAGCTAAGACGGCGGGGGCAGTGCCCTGCAGGCGGGTGAGCTTTTCGCGAAAGGCATCGTCGGGCAATGTATGCACCGGCGGTTCCGGATCGGGCAGTTGAGGGGCGCGATGACCGGAAACGTAGAGGTGGGCGGGCATGGGCAATCCGTGGCGACGGCAGTAGCGGGCCAGCTCAAAGCTAATCAGCGCTCCCATGCTGTGTCCAAACAAAACAAAGGGGCGATCGCAAAGGGGCTGGATGACGTGAGCGATCGCCCCCAGCATCTCATTTAAGTTACTCAGGGGCGGTTCGGTCAGGCGGGCACCGTGCCCCGGCAGTTCGAGGGCACAGACCTCGACGCTGGCGGGCAAATGCTGGCTCCACGACTGAAAGATACGGGCGCTACCTCCCGCATAGGGCAGGCAAATGCAGCGCAGGCGAGCTTGGGCGTCAGGGGCAACGCGGCGCAGCCAGCGTTGGGCGTCAGGGGTGGTCATCATGGCAAACCTTAAGTCAGGACTTGGAGCTGAGAAAACTGGTGCAGGAGATCATCCACCTCGGATTCTGGGAGCTGATCGATCTGGTCGAGCAGTTGTTGAATCTCGGCAGTTTCGAAGCGGGGCAGGGCGGCGATCGCTAAAGGCTGACCTTGGGCAACCGCATCGGTAGCCGAAGAGTTTTCGCCTTGCTGATGGGCGATCGCCTGGGCCAGACCCGCGACCGTCGGGGTATCGAACAGGCAGCGCAGGGGAATATCCACCTGAAACTGTTGGCGTAGGTGAACCATAATCTGGGTGGCCAGGAGCGAATGCCCCCCCAGCTCGAAAAAGCTGTCGTCAACGCCAATGGGGCTGATGCCCAGAAATGACTGCCAGATTTCCGCCACGGCCTGTTCCACAGAGTTACGAGGAGCCTGATAGTCACCCGTTAGGGCCGGGCGATTGGATGTAGGGCGACGGTCTCCCACTGGATTGGGCCGGTTAGACGGCGCTGAAGACGACTGCCACTGCTGTTGGCGCAGGCTGAGATCGCCCGTGGAGACAATGACTTGGGGCGCGACGGCGTAGGCCAGCAGCCTTTGCCAAACGGCGCTGCCCTCGGCCGGAGTTAGGGCTAAATCAGCTATGGTCTGCCCCACCCCCCGGTGTGCCTCAGGCTGAAACCGCCAGCCATCCCAGTTGACGCTCAGCCAAGGAAAGGTAGCCGATCTAGACTGCTGCTGGGCAAAGGCATCCATGAAGTGGTTAGCCGCGCCATAGGCTGCAAACCCCAGCCCGCCCAGCACTGAGGCCAGGGAGGAACAAAGCAGGCAAAAATCGAGCGGCTTGCCCTGAAGTAGTTCAGCCAGGTTTTCTAGCCCTAAAACCTTGGACTGAAACTGCTGCGCGAGGTCAGCACGGTCAGTTTCGGCAATCACCCGAAAGGCCTGTTCACCCACGGCTCCAGCGGCATGAACAACACCGTTAAGAGGGCCGAAGTGGGCTTCGGTTTGGGCGATCGCTCCCTGAAGCTGAGCCAGATCCCCCACGTCGGCTGCGAGGATTAATACGTCGGCTCCGGCGGCTTTGATCGCCTGCACCTGGCGAATTTTGGCGCAGATAGGATCGGCGGGATGATGGTCTAGCAGGGTGGGCCAGTGCGATCGCGGTGGCAGCCCATGCCGACTGAGCAGCGCAATTTTGGATCGCCAAGGGGCCAGCGTGGCCGCCAGGGTCAGGCCAATATTTCCCAGACCCCCCGTAATTAAATAGACGCCCTGCGATCGCAGCCGGGTTTGATTGGGCGCAGGCTCCGGCAGGGGCAGGGGTGCAAACTGCTGCACCCACCGTAGACCGTGACGATAGGCAACCACCGTCGCCGGATCAGGAGCGTTCAAGTCTGCCCATAGCTGATGGAGGGACGCCCCATCGTTAATCGCCATCGGCCAGTCCACTACGCGGCAGGTGATTTGGCGATATTCCTGGGGAATGACGGTGCTAGGGCCGAGCAAGGTGGCGTGGGCGGGGCGGAGCGGTTCATCCCCGATGACGTTGAAAATGCCGGGAGCCAGCACCGTGAGCCGTAGGTCATGGTGCCAGCCACACTGAGCCAGAGCCTGCGTCAAATACAGCAAACCTTGGCAGCCCCGCGCTTGGATGTCAGCAAAATCCACAGAAGATGTCAGGCTCCAGCCGTGGAGAATTTGGGCAGGACGGTCATGTCCCAAAGCATTGAGCAGGGCATGGTAGTCCTCCAATCGCTGGGGATTGAGGGTAAAGGTACGTTCATCCAGACGGCTAAAGCATTCTCCCGATCGCACTTGAATAGCGGTAGGAACCTGCTGAGCCATGGCCTGAGCCAGGGGAGACTCATCTAGAAATAGCAGCCAGGATGCCTCAATCGCAGAAGCATTTACGGGGGGACACAGGGGCGATCGCTGCCACGATGGACTATAAAACCAGTCGGTCAAGTCAGGCTTTTTCTGCAGAGTGGGTGGGGCGGTAGTCCCGATCGGTTGGGCCTCGACCCAGTAGCGCTGTCGCTCAAAGGGATAGGTCGGCAAGGGCACTCGCCGCCGCTGCTCGTGGCTGTAGAACCCCGACCAATCGATGGCAACATTCGCCAGCCAGAGCTGCCCCAGGGCGGATAGTAAACAGGCTCCATCGTCTTGGGCATCGCGGGGATGGCCCAGGGAGGGAATTTTAGTCAAGGTTTTGAGGGCAGGCTGCTGGCGCGCCAGGGTGGTTAGGGTCTGTCCTGGGCCCACTTCCAGCAGCAGCGGCTGGGCTTCAGCGAGGGTCTGTAGTCCGGTGTGAAACTGCACGGGCTGCTGTAGATGCTGTACCCAGTAGTCGGGGTCGATCGCCTGTTCTGGGGTAATCCAGGTGCCGGTCAGGTTCGAGACCCAAGGAATTTGCGGTGGTTGCAGGTTGAGTTCACTCAGCGCTTGCCGAAATGGGGCCACAGCTCCCGCCATCAGCGGCGAATGAAAGGCGTGGGAGGTTTTGAGCCGCCGACAGGGAATGTTCTGGGCCTCTAGCTGCTGCTGATAACGGGCGATCGCCGCCACTGACCCCGCCACCACACACAGATTTGGGGCATTATCTGCCGCTAAAACCAGATCTCCAGGCAATTGCGCCACCACCTGCTCGGCAGCCTGGGCCACGCTCAGCATTGCGCCCTCCGGCTGCTGGTTCATCAGCTTTCCTCGCAGCGCCACCAGGGGCAGCATCGTTTCTAGATCGGCTACCCCCGCCAGGCAAGCCGCGACGTATTCGCCCAAGCTGTGGCCGATCAGGGCCTGGGGTCTAATACCCCACTGCCGCCAGAGCTGGGCTAGGGCATACTCCACCAGAAACAGGGCAGGCTGGGCAATGTCAGTGCGGTGTATCAGCTCCGTCGCCGCCGCCAGTTGGCTGTCGTCAGGGTAGAGAATCTGCCGCAGATCCAGTCTCAGATGGGGATGCAGCAGGTCAGCGCCGCGATCGATCCAGTCCCGAAAGGTAGGCTCCGTTTCATAGAGCTGCCGCCCCATGTTGATGTGCTGGGCTCCCTGCCCCGGCAGCAGAAAGACGACTTGGGGGGCAGAGTCGGGTGCCGTTTGGGATTTCATCCGAGAGCCTGCCTCGGTGAGAACGGTGAGGGCATCGGGGCGATCGCAGCACACCGCCATCCGCCGCTGGGCAAAGGCCTGCCGCCCCACTTGCAGGGTATGGGCGACATCGGCCAGAGCGATCGCCTCTTGTTCCAAGGCCTGGGCCAAATTCTGGGTCGCGGTTTCCAACGCTGTCGCTGTTTTAGCCGACCACACCAACAACTGCCACGGTCGCGATCCACTGGTGGCCGGAGCCGGTGGGGCTTCTTCAACAATCACATGGGCGTTGGTGCCGCCGATGCCAAAGGAGCTGACCCCTGCTCGCCGTGGGCCGTGGGATGGGGCGGGCCAGGGCTGAAGCTGGGTATTGACGTAGAAGGGGCTGTGGTCAAAGTCAATCTGTGGGTTCGCCGCTTCAAAGTGCAGACTGGGGGGAATTTGCCGTTGCTGTAGGGCCAGCAGCGTTTTAATCAGCCCCGCCGCTCCTGCCGCCGCATCCAGATGACCAATATTGGTCTTTACCGACCCGAGGGCGCAGTAGCCCTGCTGAGCAGTTTGAAACGCCTGGTTCAGGGCGGCAACTTCAATCGGATCGCCCAGCATCGTGCCCGTGCCGTGGGCTTCGACCACCTGAATACTGTCGGGGTCAACCTCCGCCACCTGCTGGGCCGCACGAATCACGGCGGCCTGTCCCTCAATGCGAGGAGCCGTGTAGCTGATTTTGTCTGCACCATCGTTGTTGACGGCCGACCCTTTGATCACGCCGTAGATGGTGTCGCGATCGCCCAAGGCATCCTCCAAACGCTTCAGCACCAGTAATCCCACGCCGCTGCCGCCCACCGTACCCTGGGCGCGGGCATCAAAAGCGCGGCAGTGGCCATCGGGAGAAGAAATGCCGCCCTCCTGGTAAAGGTATCCTCCCTTCAGCGGCAGCCGAATCGAAACGCCCCCAGCCAGGGCCAGATCGCATTCGCCGCTGAGCAACGCTTGACCGGCTAGGTGAACGGCGACGAGAGCCGTGGAGCAAGCCGTTTGCACATTGACACTTGGCCCGCGCAGATTCAGCAGGTAGGAGGTGCGGGTGGTGAGAAACTCTCGCCCATTGCCCAGCACTAGCGGAAACTGGCCCACGGTCTGCATCAGTTGAGGATTACTGAAAAGGTTGAACAGATAGCCGCTGAGGGTTGCGCCGCCGTACAGTCCGATCGCCCCGGCAAACCGCTGGGGGTCGTAGCCCGCAGTTTCTAGAGCAGTCCAGGCCGTTTCTAAAAATACCCGCTGCTGGGGATCGAGAATTTCCGCATCACGGGGACTGAGGCCAAAGAACCCGGCGTCGAACTCGTCGGCATTCTCCAGAATGGCGCGGGCTTTAACGTAGTTGGGCTGCTTCAGCGTCGCCGCCTCAACCCCAGCCGCCAGCAGCTCCGCCTCGGAAAAGTGGGAGACTGAATCGACCCCAGCTTGCAGATTGCGCCAAAAATCCGCCAGGGTGGGAGCACCGGGAAAGCGTCCGTCCATGCCGACGACGGCAAGTTCTAAACCTGTGTAGTAAGTGGTCATGGTGAGTCTTTAATAAATGCTGGGGCTGATACCAAATCTCGAATTACATCTATGCAAATCTATGCGAGCTTCGACTCCGCTCAGCTCGCGTTCTCTAGATCGGTCGTGGGACTGCGCACTTGGGCTTAACGCGGGGTCGAAGTCTGGCGGCGCTGACGCTGCTGCTGGAGTCGCGCTTTGCCCTGCTGTCGTTGAGCATCAGTGCTGGTGCTATTCGGCGGGGTCGCTGTTGAGTCTGCTGTGCTGAGGAATTCGGATAAGGCGGCAATGGTGGGATAGCGAAACAGATCCATCAGCTCAAACTGGGTATTCAGCTCGACCTGAAGCCGATGGTGGAGCTGCATCAATCCCAGGGAGTCGCCCCCGAGGTCAAAAAAGCTATCGTGAATGCCCACGGTATCGAGCTGGAGCAGCGATCGCCAAACCCCGGCGATGGTTTGCTCTAGGGCGGATTGGGGGCGAACAAAGGCGACGGATAGGGCAGGGCGATCGCTACTAGGGGCGGGCAAGCGACGGCGATCGAGCTTGCCGTTCGGCGTCAGCGGCAGGGCGGGCAGCGGCACGACGGCGGCGGGCACCATGTAGTCAGGCAGCTTAGTCTGAAGCCACTGGCGCAGCTCGCGATCGCTGGGCGGTGCGGCACGGTAGACCAGGTAGGCCACCAAGCGGGGCGGCGCAGGCGAGTCGTGGCGCAGCAGCACCGCCGCTTCTCGGATGGCCGGATGCTGCTGGAGGGCAGCCTCGATTTCTCCCAGCTCAATGCGAAAGCCGCGCAGCTTCACCTGATGGTCGAGCCGGCCCAGATAGTCAAGATCGCCATCGGCCCGCCACCGCACCTGGTCGCCGGTTCTGTACATCATCCCCGAATCAAAAGGGTTTTCCACAAAGCGCTCCGCCGTCAGCTCCGGGCGATTGAGATAGCCCAACGCGACTCCGGCCCCCGCCACATACAGCTCCCCCGGCACCCCCACGGGCACGGGCTGGCGACGGCTATCCAGCACATAGATCGCTAGGTCGGGGATGGGGCGACCGATGACGCTAGCGGAGGACAAGGCATCACTCTGGCGCAGCGGGCGGTAGGTGACATGCACCGTGGTTTCGGTAATGCCATACATATTGACCAACTGCGGCCCTTGGGCCGGGTCGTGACCATCGCCGTGGTGCTCAAACCAGGGCTGTAGGCTTTGCAGATCCAGGGCTTCGCCGCCAAAAATCCCCCATTTGAGGGCCAGTGGAGCAGGCTCCCGTTCATCCACCGCCATTAGTTGACGAAAGGCCGTCGGGGTCTGGTTTAGCACCGTCACCCCGGCCTGCTGCAAGAGCTGATAAAACGCCTGGGGCGATCGGCTGACCTCATGGGGCACGATCGCC
>CAZIVQ010000153.1:0-7682 GCA_964542415.1 uncultured Bacteroidia bacterium
TGGGCGGCTTCGACGTCGCGGGCCTCATCGCCGATCATGATCACTTGTTCTTCCTTGAGGCCAGAAGTACGGAGGATTTCGCGCAGCATTTTGCCTTTGCCGAAGATCGAATCGGGGGCATGGATAAATTCGAACAGCTCAATGTCGTAGCCAGAAAGGAAGGCGGTGACCCCCTCTTGGGTGTTAGAGGTGAGGATGCCCATGCGGTAGCCGCGGGCTTGGAGGGTGTGGAGAATTTCGGGCATGCCCTGGATGGGGCGTACCTCCTCCAGGTGACGTTTGAAGCCTTCTCGCACGCGTTTGATGAACAGGGGCAATTGCAGCCAGGAAAGGCCGGATAGCCGCATTAGCTCAGATACGCTCTTGTTTTTGAAGGTGACGAATTCATGCTTGCTCACCCGAGGCAAGTCGAATTCCGTTCCCAGTTCATTGATGATCTGAACTGCGACGAGCAGGGTATCGGCAATGGTGCCGTCAAAGTCAAAAATGATCAGCGATTTCTTCATAAGACTTTCATCTCCCATAACGTAAAAAAGCGCGGTTTCGGCAAGGGAATGTGAGAAAAAAGGGAGAATGGCTGATAGAAAAAGAAAAGCCCGCGGGCTGGAAGGCCGAGCCTGCGGGGCAGGGGGAGCGTTATTCCATGCGGTACCAGTACTGGGTGCGCCCCAGCATGGAGAAGCCGATATAACCGCGTACCTTGAGTTTGTCGGCTTCCACCAGCTCTATGTCACAACCGTAGACCTTGCCGTTGGCGGGGTCGAGAATTTTCCCATCCTCCCAGGTCTTGGCATCCTCTTCTTCGAGGCCTTGCATGATGACCATGCCTAGCACGGGTTTGTTGTACCGGGGGTCATCCTCATCACAGTCGTCGCAAACAGGATTCTGCTCTTCATCTGGGGCGCGAAACAGTTTGACCACCTTGCCATGGAGCTTGCCGTCTTTGGTGTAAATTTCTACGATGGATTTGGCTTTGTTGGTCTCATCGTCGATGGTTTTCCACTGACCCGTGACCGATTGGCCGAGGGCGGTCCCAAGGAGGAGACAGAAGACAAAGCCGAAGCGAATAAGGTTGCTGAGCGTTTTCATAGCAAATAGTAGATTTAGTGAAGATAGGGTGAGCGTAACACAGGAAAGCTTAAAACGATTGGGATGAATCCCAGGTTCATGAGTCCCTCTTTGACACCTGATTCGCAAAAAAGATACATAAGATTTTGGGATTCTCCAGTACCAGAAGGAGAAGAAGGGTAGCTTGCCTGGGGGCCACCCGTAGCTAACCTCCCTGAGCGACCTTGCGTATGGGACCAAATAGAAAAAGCAGATTCCCCCCAATATACCCGCTATGAATCGATTGCTTCTTTCTTCCCTGATCATGCTGGGGCTATTTGGCTTGCGGTCGGTGGTGCTGTCTCTGTCCCCGGCGGTGGAGGAAGCCGACCTTGCTCCACCCATGCTGCCGCGCAGCGCTGCCACAGCTGACGTACTAGCCTATGCCCGCTCGCTGGTGGGTAGCCCCTACCGCGGGGGGGGCTGTACGCCCAAGGGCTTCGACTGCTCGGGCTTTGTACAGCATGTGTTTGCAGAGGCAGGCTACCGCTTGCCACGTAGCAGCCGGGGCATGGCCCAGGCTTGTGAGCCGGTCGACCTGAACGGGGCCGTGCCCGGCGACCTACTCTTTTTTGCTGGTCGCGACGGCAACAAAAGTCGCATCGGCCATGTGGCCTTGCTGCTTGAGTGCCGGGCCGAAGTCCTCTACCTGATTCACGCTACTGAACGCGGCGTGGTCATTGACCGCCTCGGCGACATGCCCTATTATCAGCAGCGGCTCATCATGGCCGGACAGCCCCTTTTGACGCCAAAGTAAGAAAGGAATCTGAATTTCCTTTGTAAGCTCATCCAAGCTTCTGTATCTTTGACTCATAGAACCGAGGGAGATGTGCAACAGGGTTTCTTGCCCGCCTCGCCAAACACTTTGGCATGGTCTTCGTTCCTAAGTTGTTTTATCGGTCTTTCGACATACATCGTGCTCACAGCACAGACTTCATACCTGTGCAAGTGCCAAATTCAGTTTTTGAACCTAACAGTTTTCAAATTGGTGATTTGCTCAGGGTGTCAAGGGCGGGCCTCCGTCTGTCTTCGGACAGATTCTTCTACGGAAGACGGGGAGGATTACCGAGCCATCCTGGCGTCTCCATATGTGTCTTTTCGGGGTTTCAATAAACTCCTGGTATTTGCGCAGGATTTTTTTTGTCTCGAAAAGAGAGGCTGGTTTTTTCCACACAGATCTTGGATTCCGGTCGAAGATGCCCCGGTAAAACCGGGGTAAGAAACCGGAAGAACACCAATCATGAATCCCGGAGAAACCGGGAGAGATTTCACAAATCTGGGATCCCCCGGTGTACCGGGGGAGGGCACGGAGGAAGTTGAAAATCAGGACGTTGGCAGAGCATAGAGCATTCGACCTGCGGTCGTATCGCTTGTCGCTTGTCTCCACATCGCTTATCTCCACGTCGCCCATCGCCACATCGCTTGTCGCACATCGCCCATTTCCCCCGCTTCATCTCCTTTTCTCCCCGTTTCATCAAACTTAAGCCCCGTCGCGGGCGTTTTTTTTGTCTCTTAGGCCCATCGATCATCTGAAAGCCTAAGACAAATCATGCGACACCTTTCTTTTTTTACGCTGCTTTTTTTGCTGCTTGGCTTGGCGCTGCAAGCCCAGCAAACCGTCCGTGGCCGGGTCTTTGACACCCAGACCCTCGCGCCCCTCGAAGGCGCGACCGTGGTCCTGCTCGACCACGAGCCAGCCATCGGCGACTACACCGATGCGCAGGGCGAATTTCGCCTCAAACAGGTACCGGTGGGTCGGCAGGCCATTCAGGTGCGCTACCTGGGCTATGCCCCCGCCGTGCGCAATAACCTCATCGTCTTTGCCGGCAAAGAAGTCATCCTCGAAATCGGCCTGGAAGAGCAGGTCAGCACGGCCGAGACCGTGGTGATCGAAGCAGAGGCCGATAAGGCCAGGCCCCTCAATGAGCTGGCGTCGGTCAGCGCCCGTACCTTCAGCGTGGAGGAAGCCCTGCGCTACGCTGGCAGCCGCAACGACCCGGCCCGCATGGCGCAAAACTTCGCCGGGGTCAGCGGCGTCTCTGACAGCCGCAACGACATCATCATTCGGGGTAACTCCCCCGCCGGCGTCCTTTGGCGGCTCGAAGGCATCGACGTGCCCAACCCCAACCACTTCGGGGCCCTTGGCACCACCGGCGGCCCGGTGAGCATGCTCAACAACAACAACCTCTCCGACGCGGACTTCATTACCTCTGCTTTCCCCGCCGAATATGGCAACGCCCTAGCGGGGGTCTTTGACCTCAACCTCCGCAACGGCAACAACGAGCGGCATGAGTTTTTGGGGCAAATTGGCTTCAATGGTTTCGAACTCGGCGCGGAAGGCCCCCTGGGCGGCAACAATGCCTCCTACATCGCCAACTATCGTTACTCGACCCTCGGCGTGTTCAGTGCCCTGGGCATCGACTTCGGCACCGGGGCGGCCATCCCCGAGTACCAGGACCTAACCTTCAAGGTCAACCTCCCCACCAGCAAAGCCGGGACCTTTACCCTCTTTGGGCTGGGGGGCCAGTCAGCCATCAGTTTTCTGGACAGCGAATCGGAGGAGGATGGCTTCTTTTCGGGCGAAAGCCAGGACCTCTACAACCGGGCGGCCATGGGTATGGCGGGCTTCACCCATACCTATTTGTTTGGCGAAAAGACCTACGGCAAGGCCATGCTGGCCATCTCGGGCACGCGATCGGCCACCGACATCGACTCGCTGAGCGTGGAGACGGGCGATCCGGTGCGTTTTTATGCCGAAGCATACAACCAGCTCAAGTACACCGCGAGCTACCAGCTCAACCACAAATTCAGCGCGCGCGACCACCTGCGCAGCGGCTTCATTCTGGACCTGATCGAAGCCAACCTGCTCGACAGCATCCGTACGGAGGACAACAGCTTCCGCAACCTGCGCGATTTCTCTGGCAGTACCTCCCTACTGCGGGCCTACAGCCAGTGGCAGCACAAGTTTACCGATGCCCTAACGCTGAACGCCGGGCTGCACTACCAGCACTTTTTCCTGAATGGTTCCCAGGCACTCGAACCGCGGCTGGGCTTGCAGTACCAGCTGGCCGAACGCCATACCTTGAGCCTTGGCGGGGGCTTGCACAGCCAAATCCAGCCGATCCAGGTCTACTTCATCGAGACGCAGCTACCGATGGGGCGCACCGCCCTTACCAACGAGCAGCTGGACATGACCCGCAGCTGGCAGGGGGTGGTAGCCTATGACTGGCTGATGGGAAATGATTGGCGGCTGAAGGCCGAGGCCTATTATCAAGCCTTGCGCGCCGCGCCGGTGGAGGAAAAGGAAAGTCCCTTTTCGCTGCTGAATGCCGGGGCAGATTTTGCCTTCCCGGCGGTGGACAGCCTGGTGAGCGAAGGTACCGGCTACAACTACGGCCTGGAGCTGACGGTGGAGAAATTTTTCAGCCAGGGCTATTACGTCCTCTTCACCGGTTCGCTCTTCGACTCCCGCTACCGGGGCAGCGACGAGGTGCTGCGTAACACCGCCTTCAACGGCCGCTACATCGCCAACCTGCTGGGCGGCTACGAATTTGAGCTGGGGCGCAATACCCTCTCCATCGACATGAAGGCCACCGTGGCCGGCAACCGCCACTACACCCCCATCGACCTGGAAGCCTCGCGGGAGCTGGGGGCCACTGTTTTCTTGCAAGACCAGGCTTTTTCTGAGCAGTACCCCCTCTTTTTCCGCCTCGACCTCAAGGCTACCTTTCGCCTGAACGCGAAGCGCCTGACTCAAGAGTGGTCGGTCGACCTGCAAAACCTCACCAACCGCGACAACGTCTTCAACCAGAGCTTCAGCCGCGCCAGCGGCGAGATCGAGACCACCTACCAGCTGGGGCTGTTTCCGGTGGTGCAGTGGCGGATTCTTTTTTAGGGAAGAGGGGAAGATGTTAAGATGGGAAGAGGTGAAGAGGTAAAGAGGTAAAGAGGTAAAGAGGGGTAGATGAAGTTCCTACCAGGTCTTCCCCTTTGCCTTGGTCAACATTGCGCTTCCTTCCAACCCCCAGCTTTCCCGCTGATCTTTTTTCATGAGGTAAGCCTCCGCATGTAGCCACGGCCTGCGGCCGGTCCGAACATCCAGACGAGGGGCCGGGCACCCTTTCTATCTCCCGTCCATATTCCATACGCTAACCTCCATATTCTCCTAAAATGTCTCAACACCCCGTTTCCGTATCCGACATCCAGCGGGCGACCGACCTGCTGGAAACCCAAGGGCCCAACCATAGGCCGGTGACCTGGGAGCTGCTCCAGCGTATTTTTCGCTATGGGCTAGACCATTCGCAGGGCAATCCCTGGCGAGCGCTTTGGAACTACTGGTTGGCGCGGGCCGAGGCCCGACGCGAGGCCCATCGCCGCATGTGGGGCTTTTCGTGTGGCTGCGGGTCGCGCCGTGCCGCTCACAGAAGCCGCTGCCAGGCCCGCCGCCCTTCCAGCTCCAGCTGAGGCTTCCCCCTTTTTTGGTAACTTGTCCTGACCATGCCTGCCAAGAATCCCCTCTTCGTCAACGACCGCCTCGCCCGGCTCCTCGGCATCCCCCTCTTGTCGGTGGTCATCCCGCTATTGCAGTGCGAGTACGTCTCCCAGCTTTGGTCGCTGGAAGGGGGGGTGTCCATCCTTTCTTCCCTGCTGCATACCCTCGCCTTTTGGGAAGGAAACCGGGCCATAGTGGTGTGGTTCCGGCAACGGTTTCCCGCTTACCAGCAGGTGGCCCGGCGACTGGTCTACCAGTTTCTGGCCGTCACGGTTTATTCTGCCCTGATGGCCACCTTCCTCTGGCTGCTCAACCGGGAGGTGATAGCCTACTTTGGCATCGTAGAGCAAACGCCCTACACGCTCCGGCATGCCTATTCCTTGGGACTGGGGATCACCTACACGGTGCTGGTGTTTTATGAATGCGTTTTTTTCTTCGAACGCTGGAAGCAGAGCGTGATCGAAGCCGAGCGCCTCAAGGTCGAGCAGGTCAAGACCCAGCTCGAAAGCCTCAAAAACCAGGTCAACCCCCATTTTCTCTTCAATACCCTCAACACCCTCAGCTCGCTCATTCCCCAAGATCCGGAGTTGTCGGTGAAATTTGTCCAGAAGCTCTCCGAAGTCTACCGCTATGTCCTGGACACCCAGGCCCATGAGCTGGTGTCGATGCAAGAAGAATGGCAGTTCACCGAGGCTTTCCTTTTTCTGCTAAACATCCGACATGGGGAAAGGCTGGTGGTAAAAGCCGATTTGCCCGCCGCGGCCATGGAAGCCCGGATCGTGCCCTTGGCCCTGCAAATCCTGATCGAAAACGCGGTGAAGCACAATGTGGTCTCAGCTCGCTATCCCTTGACGATCGAGCTATTTCTGGAGGAGAATTTTCTGGTGGTTCGCAACGGTCTCAAGCGCAAAAACCGGCCCCAAGAGCGCACGGGCCTGGGATTAACGAACCTGCGGGAGCGTTGCCAGCTGCTGATCGGGCGCTTGCCGGAGGTGCGGGAAAGCGACCTCCATTTTACCGTGAAGGTGCCGCTGCAGGGCCTGCCTACCAAGGGGGTTGCCGCGGCTGCGATGGCAAAAAAACTATAGCCCGCTATGCGCCTGTTATTGATCGAAGACGAAAACCCAGCGGCCCAGCGCTTGCAAGGCCTGCTCGCCAAGCAACTTCCCACCGCCGAAATCATGGCCGTGCTTGACAGCGTAGAGGCCACCGTCGAATGGTGGCACGCGCAAACCGTGCTGCCCGACTTGCTCTTCGTCGACATCCAATTGGCCGATGGGCTGAGTTTCGAGGTTTTTGAGACGATCGACATCCGCAAGCCGGTCATTTTCACCACCGCCTACGACCAGTACGCCATCAAGGCTTTTGAGGTCAACAGCCTCGACTACCTGCTCAAGCCCATCGACCCGGAGGGCTTGGCGAGGGCGCTGCAAAAATTCCAGGAGCGGGAGGCTGCTGCGCCTTTGCCCGACTTACAGGCGCTGGTGCAAGCCCTCAAACCCCGGCAACACCGGGAGCGCTTCCTGCTCAAAAGTGGCGAGCAGTACCGGCAGGTGGCAGTCAAAGATGTGGCTTACTTCATGGCAGCGGGCGGCCTGGTGTTGCTCTACACCCACGAGGGCCGTTATTTTCCCCTGGACCAGACCCTGGACCAGCTGGAAGAGGAGGTTGACTCCACCCACTTTTTCCGGCTCAACCGGAAGTTTCTGGTGCGGGCCGAGGCCATCGCCGCGATCCATAGCTATTTCAACCACCGCCTGAAGCTTGATTTGCAGCCCGCTTGCACCGAGGAAGTGATCGTCGCCCGGGATCGGGTGCCCGCTTTCAAGCGGTGGTTAGACCGTTGAGCGGGCCATATCTCATTTTCCCTTTACCTGGCTCACCACGCGATCGGGGTAGTCGGAGATGATGCCATCTACGCCGAGCTGGAGCAGATGGGTGATCTCCTCCGGCGAATTGGCGGTCCAGGGAATGACCTGCATGCCCCGCTCTTGCAGGTAGCTGACCGCCGCGCTGTCGAGCAGTTGGAAGTCGGGGCTGTAAATGTCGGGTGTGAAGCCCAGGGTGGCGAGGTTGTCCTGAA
>CAZIVQ010000154.1:0-4258 GCA_964542415.1 uncultured Bacteroidia bacterium
CCCTACGAAAAACCGGGTACCGGTAGGGGCGCTCCGGTGGTGCGCCCCTGATCAAACCAGGCGTAGCCCTACGGGAAAACGGGATTTGTATCTCCTGGCCCAAAACAAAAAAGAGTACCTTATTTTTTGACTGGTACTTGGCAGCCATGCGGGCAGAATTACCCCATGGCGAAAATCGGAGCGTAATAGCCAGAACGGGGCAGATGATCAGCAGCATGGTAAGGGTAGGCCCCTCAAGTTTGCGACGCTATAAAAAACGACCCAACATGAAAATTACGTCTTTTTCCTCCGCAGTCAAAGCCATCTTGAGCCTATCCCTGGCTTGGGGGCTATCCTTACACCTGACCTCAGCCCAGCAGGTATTGACCTGGGATGATGTGCCGGACCTGGTGGCTGCAATCAGCCCCCCGAGCATTCCGGAACGGGTATATGCGGTGACCGATTTTGGGGCTAAGGCTGATGGGCAGACCGATGCCCGCCCGGCCATCATGGAGGCCATCCGCGTGGCCAACAAAGCGGGGGGTGGCAAGGTGGTGCTGAGCGAGGGGGCCTGGTTTGTCAAAGGGCCGATCCATTTGCTGAGCAACATAGAGCTGCACCTGGCTGAAGGTGCCCGGCTGACCTTTTCTGGGGATCCTGATGATTACCTGCCACAGGTGCTTACCCGCTGGGAAGGTACCGAGTTGTTTAATTATTCTCCGCTTATTTATGCCTATCAGGCGGTGAATGTAGCCCTGACTGGCCAAGGCGTGGTGGACGGCAATACCGAGGGGGGCTTTGCCACCTGGCGTCCCCAGCAAAAAGCCGCAAAGGCCAGGCTCAGGGAGATGGGGGCTCAGCAAGTGCCAGTGTACCAGCGGGTGTTTGGGGAGGGAGACTATTTGCGCCCCAGCATGATTCAGTTTTTTGGCTGTTCGCGCGTCAAAATAGAGGGCCTCACCATCAACGATTCTCCTTTCTGGGTGGTCCATCTCGTGGCCACAGATCAGGCCATCGTACGCGGGATAACCGTCGACAGCCACCGGCTCAACAACGATGGGATAGACGTGGAATCCAGCTCGAATGTGCTAATTGAGCAGTGTCGATTCACTACCGGGGATGACGCCATCGTGATCAAATCGGGACGTGATGCAGATGGATGGCGCCTGGGACGCCCCAGTGAACGGATCGTCATTCGCAATAACTACATGGAAGGGCATAATGCCTTGGCCATCGGCAGCGAAATGTCAGGCGGGGTGCGCCACGTGTTTATGGAAGATAACCAATTGGGCGAAGTCCTGGGCTCCCTTTATTTCAAATCGAATGCGGACCGTGGGGGCGTGATTGAACACATCTGGATCAGGAACATAGCCGTGGCCTATGCCAAGCGGCCGTTGATTCAGTTCCGGACCAATTATCACGGGCTGAGGGAAGGTGGGTATCCCCCCATTTTCCGTCACATCACCATTGAGCATGTGGTGGCTCAAAAGGTAGCCAAGCTCATGTGGATCAACGGCTTGGCAGAAGCGCCCATTCAGCACATTGTGGTGCGCGATGTGCATGGCCTGCAATCCCGGCTCGAAGGGGAAGCGTTGCAAAACGAGTTGCACCTCAAGCCTGCCGAGGGTCACCTGACCGACCTGACCCTGGACAACGTGACCCTCAACGGCCAACCGGTAACCCAGGAATGACCCCATGATCCCCCAAAATACAGTTGACCTCAATTTTTTAATGCGCTAGTTCCCCATGAGAATCGCTTATCTCTTCTCTGTATGCGCCCTGCTGCTCATGCATAGCTCGGTTGCCGCCCAACGCATCGACCAGACCATCAACACCGGCTGGCTTTTTCACCAGGGTGAAATCAGCCCGGCGGCCTCCCTCGCCAATCCTGAAGATTGGACCCGGATCAACCTCCCCCATACCTGGAACGCTCAGGATGGCCTGGATGATGAAGAAGGCTATTATCGGGGACCCGGCTGGTACGCCAGGGTGCTGCGGATGCCGGCGGCTTGGAAAAACAAGCAGGTGTACCTCCATTTTGAAGGGGCCAATCAGGAAACGACGGTGCATGTAAATGGCCAACAGGTAGGCGAACACCTCGGCGGCTATACCGCCTTTCGCTTCAACCTGACCCCACTGCTGAAACCAGGGGAAGATAACCTGCTCATGGTCCGGGTGACCAATGCGCACAACGAAGCCATCCCGCCCCTGCGGGCGGACTTCACCTTCTACGGGGGCATCTACCGGAATGTGAGGCTGATCGTGACCGAGCCCGTTCATGTTGACCTGGACAACCATGCCTCCGACGGGGTCTTTACCGAAGTCCACGAGCTGTCTCGGGAGCGGGCCGAGCTATCCGTCTATGGCCGCATAGCCAACCACTTGCCTCAAGCCCAGGATATTCGCCTGGAGGCCGACCTCCTGGACCCTGATCAGGTGGTGGTCGCCTCGGAAACGCTTTCCCTCACCTTGCCCGCCAACGGGAAGCTTGATTTTCGCTCTGCCAGGCTGGCCATAGCGGCACCTCAGCTCTGGTCGCCTACCAGCCCCCAGCGCTACACCGTCAGGCTGCGCATCCATCGTCCCGCTGAAAACGGCAGCCTGCTCGACCAGATCAGCCTCCCGCTGGGCTTGCGCTGGATGGGTTTTGATACGCAAAATCGTTTTTTGCTAAATGAGGAGCCGCTCAAGCTCATTGGCACCAACCGTCATCAGGACTTGCCAGAGAAAGGCAATGCGCTGAGCGACGAAGACCACCGAAACGACTTTGCCAAGATCAAAGCCCTGGGCTTCAACTTCGTCCGCTTGGCCCATTATCCCCAAGCCCCGGCCGTTTATCGCATGTGTGACCAGCTCGGTTTATTGGTTTGGTCAGAAATCCCGGTCGTCAACCGCGTGGCCCCGGAAAAAGCCTATACCGAAAATAGCCTGAATATGCAGCGCGAGCACATCCGGCAAACCCGCAACCATCCCAGCGTGATCCTCTACGGCTACATGAATGAGACCATGATCAGCATGCGGCGGATGGAGGAGGAAGAAAAAGCGCAGGCTGCCGCAGTCACGGTAACCCTGGCCAAACAGCTGGATTCCCTCTCGAAAGCCGAAGCGCCAGGCCGCAAAACGGTTATCGCTGTCCACTACGATGAGTCCTACAACCAGTACGGCCTGGCCGATGTCCCCGATGTGCTGGGCTGGAACCTGTATTTCGGGTGGTACTATCAGGACAAAGAAGACCTGGGGCCCTTTCTCGCTGAACAGCATGCAGCGTATCCCGATAGGCCACTGATCGTCTCAGAATATGGCCCCGGTACCGACATCCGCAACCATACCGAATCCCCCATCCCGTGGGATTATTCGGAAGATTACCAGATGATCATGCATGCATCGTACCTGGAGCAAATGATGAATATCCCCTACCTCGCGGGCTTCGCCACCTGGAATTTCGCCGACTTCGGCTCCGAACGCAGAAAAGATGCCATCCCCCACGTAAACCAAAAGGGCCTGCTCACCTTTGACCGGAAGGAAAAAGCGGTATGTGACCTGTATCGGGCCTATTTTTCTGAAGAGGCTGTCCTCCGCATTGCCTTGCGCAATTATCCCCGCCAAAGCGGCATCGAAGATCCCCGGCAGCCTGGGGTGAGCATCCATCCAGTCAAGATTTTTTCCAACGCCAATGAGGTAGAACTCCTGCTTGAGGGTCGTTCCCTGGGCAAAAAAGCGGTCGAATCTCAGGTAGTGGTTTTTGAAGTCCCCTTCCAAAACGGCTCTCAACGGCTGAAAGCCATAGACGACCGGGGCGTTGAGGACCAGGTCGAGGTAGACTTCGAGGTGCATGCCCGGGCGCTAGCCGCCGCTGAGCGCAAAGAAATTGCCGTAAACGTAGGCTCGCACCAGTCGTTTTATGACCCGGCCACCGGCCAATTATGGATGGCCGACCGGGAATATACCGCAGGCCTGTGGGGATATCAGGGGGGCGCTCCCCTGATCAAAACTGGTGGTAGGCAACCCAAAACCGGGATATCCGACGGCATCCTGGGAACCGAGCTGGAGCCGCTTTTTCAAACCTTTAACCAGGGCATCGAAAGCTATCGCTTTGATGTGTCGGCCGGAGCGTATGAGGTGACGCTCTGCTTCGTCGAGCCCAACCAGGAAAATCCGGAGGAGGAACTCATTTTTAACCTTTCCGATGCGCCTGTCCCCGAAGCAGCCCCGGCCAATGCTCGCATCTTCAGCCTGGAAATCAATGGATTGCAGGTACTCGACCACCTAAATCTCGCAC
>CAZIVQ010000154.1:4358-7662 GCA_964542415.1 uncultured Bacteroidia bacterium
GTGCGGCCTTTGGCGCTAAATTTATTGCCTCGGATCGCCTTGTGGTCGCCACGAAGCTTTGCCCTACTTCTGGACTACCACCTTTCTAACATAGGCCTGGCTACCTGCCCATAAGCGGATCATATATATTCCCTCTGCCAAACTACTGAGGTCAAGGGACCGTTCAAAGCGGCCATCATTTGTGTATTGCTCTCCTTGCTGAATGATCCGCCCTTGCTGGTCCATCAGCTCAAAGCGGTAGTGTACAGGCGTTTGGCGGGGACTCACGTGGGCAATGCTTAAGGCCCCACGGCTAGGATTAGGCACTACCGTAAAGGAGGCCCTCGTCTTGATACCAGGCGACAAACTAGTCGTGAAAGAATCTGTCTCAGAAATCAGCAAGCGGGGCTGGAAAGCCGCCTGTGGATGCTCACTGCTAAAAAAGTCGGCAAAGTCACCCACGCCCAGCCCGTCGCGAATGCCGAAAGAAAGGGTAGCAGGACCACCGCTGAAGGCTGCCGTGATATCAACCTCGTACCATTGCTGATCTCCGGCTCTAACCAGGATGTTCCCCACCATATCGCCCAGCGCCGGGGCATTGTTCCAGGTAATGGTAGCAGCGTCCCAGGCATTGGAAGCCAACTGGTGGACATCTAGGATGAAATCCGATTCCGCATCACCGTACAGCAGGAGTTTGGCAGAGGTGACATCGGTGTAGCCAGCTACATCAAATTGTAGCACAGCCATTCGTTCCAGGTTCAGGTTCCCGTTTGAAGGTGTTTTGATCCTTAGGCGTGGTTCTGACCCGTAGTTTTGGTTGGCATCATTGCCGCGCTTTACGTACGAGTCGTGGGTGGCCGCCAGGCTATCATAGACAAATACATATCCGTATCCGTCGTTAGGATTCTCTGCCCTCCCGCTGGCTACTACCAGATACGGAGCCACCGCGCTACCTGCCTCCTTACTGGAGAAGGTGATAGGGGTATCCAGCCTGTCATCTTCTATTAACCCCACCGACAACAGGCCATCCTTGATCCACTCCTGCTGCGCCAGCTGGGTCACGTCAATGGCAACCCACCGTTTGGCCGTATCCACCATGGCGCTGCCGCTGAGTGAGCCAAGGGCAGGCGCGTTGTCCCAGGTGAGCATATTTTCCTCCCAAGAATCAGAGGCCACCGAGTAGGCGTGCAGGCGCAGCCCTTGAGCCGCGCGGCCATAGAGGTAGAGCTGTGCAGACGTAATGGTGTCAAAAGCCTGTAAATCAAACTTGACGTAGGCACGCTGAGTCGAGGCTTCGGTGGTGGCCCCCCGTACTTCCAGGACGGTAGCAGCACCGTAATTATTGGTAGCAAAAGCTCCCCCCCGGATGTGAGCGTCTGCTAAGACTGCCAAGGTATCGAGCTGCTGACAAGCCAGCCAGACTGGTAAGGGTTCAAATTCGCCTTCCCAAAGATTGACTTGGCCTTGCAGCCAGTCCCTATTATCAAGAAAAAACCAGTTCTCCTGCCGGCGGAGCCGGATTGGCCGGGATTCGTTGTTGATGTGCTGTAATTACACTGGCATATAGGGGGTCCTGGGCTAGGTTGTGATGCTCCCCTGGATCTACCCGGTGGTCATAAAGTTCTTGTCCTCCGTCCCGATACTGAATGTAGCGCCAGTGATTGCTCCGCACAGCATAGTTGCCATAATACCAGTTGCTCAGGACCATGCTGTCGGTAATGGTAGCTGGGTTGTCGATCAATGGCTTCAGGCTTTGGCCATCGAGGCTGGCAGGGATAGTAAACCCACAGAGTTCAGCCAAGGTGGGGTACACATCCAGCAGGCTCACCACTTGGTTTACCGCGGTACCAGCGTTGGTCCCATTTACGGTTTTGACAAACAGAGGCACTCGAGTATCTTCTTCCCAAAGCGCTTGTTTGCGAAAGGCCCGTTTTTCACCCAGGTGCTGCCCATGATCCGACCACAGCACGATGATGGTGCTGTCCCACAAGCCTGAGGCATCCAAGGCATCAATCACCCGACCCAGTTGCGCATCCACAAACGAAACGCTGGCCAGGTAGCCATGAACGAGCTCTTTTTCAAAATTGGCAATCTTGCTTACGTGTTCGTAGTCGCCTCCCGGACTGGAATTGCCGCGCGCAATGGCCTTGCCAAAGAACGGGATATCACACATCTCGTCGGCAGGAATATCGGGCAGAACCAGCTCGGAAGAGTCATACAAATCAAAATACTGCTGGGGTACGCAGTACGGCACATGAGGGCGCATGAACCCTACGGCCAGAAAGAAGGGGTCACTATGGTTGAGGTTAATGATGCTGTCGGCCCACATCGCAATCTGGGCATCAATCATCACGTCTTCGTTTGGGATCAACGAGTCTGGCGCTGGACCCGCGCACAGGGCGTGGCCTACCTCATCGTCAATCCGCTCTGCATCCCACCCCAGCGAGTCTTCGAAATACTGCCAAAACTGTCCCAGGCCTGCTGGTAACGGCAAAAACTTTTTGGAATACCGGGCATCGCTGTTGGCAAAAGTCGTGCTCCAAAAGTTGGGGGCTTCTACGCTCCACAAGTCCGAATCATTGATCACGTCAATATCATTATCATTGCCATGGAAGACCTTACCCACTTGGTAAGTCGTGTAAGCGTTGTCCTTGAAAAACTGGGGCAGCATGGGATGATTGGCCATCACCGTGGGGTAGGTCTCGGAGTAGCTATTGGTCCCGTAGTACCACCCCGAAGTGGTCGGATGCAGCCCGCTGAGCAGCGAGTTGCGTGAGGCAGCGCAGACAGGCTGCGAACAATGGGCTGAACGAAACGAAACCCCCCGCTCGAACAGCGCATCTATGTTTGGCGTCTTGACATAAGGGTGTCCGCCCAGGGGACCCACCCAGTCATTGAGGTCGTCGATCGAAATAAACAGCACATGAGGGCGCTGCTGGGCCTGTACGAAGCTCCCGTAAAGGAAAACGATCGACATAAAAACTCGCCATAAAGCGCTCATAATAAAATTAGATTACCGTTTGAAAATAGGGGCTTTGAAAGGGGCTCTTAACAAAATTGTACATTTTCTTGATTGTTGGCTTTCAGCTGGGGACACATTTCATTTCACCAGAAAAGCAACGCTTTCATTCAGGTCTAAAAAAGATACACACTGGTCTTTTGCTCTCTACAAAAGTATTGGGAGGAGCTTTGTGAGGAAGGAAGCGCTAGTGCTTACGGCGTAAAGTAATTACTTACTTTACACGTAGACCTGTCCTCGGTAAAACCGGGACCTGTCCCCGGTAAAACCGGGACATGTTGTAGTGGGACAAGTCTGGGACCCGCC
>CAZIVQ010000155.1:0-7647 GCA_964542415.1 uncultured Bacteroidia bacterium
GCCGATTTAATTCCAAGATAAAATATTTCGAATGCTGCCTTAATGACATTGCCCTATTCCCCCTACTCCCTATTTCCCTATTCCCCCAATCCCTCCTTCTCCCCTACTCCACCTTCACGCCTTTCCAAAACGCTACCCGGTCTTTGATGTGACTGGCGGCCTCGGAGGGGGTACGGTACTCAAAGGCCGCGTTGACATTGAGTTCACCGTCGACCTGGAGGTGGAAGTAGGAAGCGGTGCCTTTCCAGGAGCAGACGGTCTGGTGGTCGCTTTCGCGGTAGGTGCCGGGCTTGAGTGAGGACTTGGGGAAATAATGGTTGCCTTCGACCACGACGGTATCGTCGCTTTGGGCAATGACCTGGCCTTTCCAAATAGCTTTCATAACAAATGATTTAAGGGTAAACTTGGGCGCAGGCGGCTGCGTCCATTGCCTACCCGATACGCCAAGACAGAAAAAAACGTTGCCCGGAGAGGTCGGGAGCAAGACAAGGCGTAATAAAGGCGAGGCTTGCCCGGTCTGGGTAAAATTGCGTAAGTTGGTCTTGCGGTTGCTCAGCTTGCCCCTTGTTTCCAATTTCTCCCCTATGGATGATGCCCGGCTCCAAGCCCTCCAAAGCCGCTTGCAGGCCCTAGAGGCCCAGCACCATGCCCTGGCCCACGACCTCGAAGCCGTGCGAGCTGACATCCGAAGCCTAGAGACTGGGGAGGCTCCCACCACGGCCCCCGAGCCCCAGGAGCCCCCGCCGCCCGTCCCGCCGCGCCCCAAGCCGCCGGCCAAGCAGCCCAAGCCGAAGCTTTCCCAAGCGCAGCTCGAAGCCTTCATCGGCGGCAACCTCATCGCCAAACTCGGCATCGTGGTGCTGGTGGTGGGGGTCGGTTTTTTCATCCGCTACGCCATCGAAAACGACCTCATCTCGCCGGTGATGCGCATCCTCGCCGGCTACCTGGCCGGGCTGCTGCTGACGGGGCTGGCCTGGTACCTTCGGCAGCGCTACCGGACCTACAGCGCCGTGCTCCTGGCCGGGGGCCTGGCGGTGCTCTATTTCACCACCTTTGCCGCCTACGATTTTTACCAGCTCCTCCCCCAGCTGCCTGCTTTTATGCTGATGTGCCTGCTCACCCTCTTCGGGGTGGTGGCGGCCTATTTTTATGACCTGGAAGTGATCGGGATTTTCGGGTTAGCGGGGGCCTACGCCGTGCCCCTGCTGGTCAGCAGCGATACCGGCAACGCCAACGCCCTCTTTGCCTATACCGCCCTGATCAACCTGGGGGTGCTCTGGCTTAGCTGGCGCAAGCCCTGGCAATGGCTGCCCGGGGTAGCGGTATTTCTTACCTGGGCGCTCTTCGCCTATTGGTACGGAGAATTTTTCGATCCCAAAACCGATGTCGCTACGGCCATCGGTTTCCTGAGCCTCTTCTTTGTGCAGCTCTACCCGGTGCTGGTGCTGCGAACCCTTCTGCGACCTGCCGAAAAAGCCGCCTGGCCCTTCTGGATCTTGTTGCTGGCCCATAGCAACTACGCCTATATTACCGGCCTCATCTTGCTCGGCCAAACGGGCCTCTCGGCTTGGCAGGGCCTTTTTTCACTGGGAAATGCCCTGGTCCACTTTGGATTTGCGGTCCTCGCATTCCGCCAAAAGCTGGCTGATCGGCGGCTGTTTTTTCTGCTGGCGGGCCTCACCCTGGCCCTACTCATCATCACCATCCCCCTACAGCTGGATGGCCAATGGGTGACGCTCATCTGGATGGCGGGGGCGACCTTGCTCTTCTGGGTGGGCCGGACCCAGCAAACCTACTTCTACGAACGGGCCAGCCATTTTTTGCTGCCCCTGGCCATCTTCAGCCTCTGGCACGACTTCAGCGAGACCTATGCCAGCTATATCCGTGACGAAGCTGCGACCACCGTGCTGCCCCTCTGGAACCTGGCCGCCCTGACCGCCGTGCTGGTCATCGGGGCGCTGGCTTTCTTGAACCTGCTGCGGGTTCGGCATGAGCCCCTCGAAGGGAAAGGGCGCTGGGCGAGCTTTAGCCTACCGCTCTGGCTGGTCCTGGCAGGCTTTACTTTCGTGCTGGCTGAAGGCAATCACTTTACCTATTTCCAGCAAGCCCAGACCCTGGTCTCGGGGGAAGAGGGAGAAAGGTTCTACGACCCGGCTTGGCGACAATTCAGGCCCTTGTTGCTGGCAAGCCTGGGCCTGCTCTTTGGTGCAGGCCTGGCCGGGGCCTACCTGCGCTGGCCGCACAGCCGAAGGGCGGGCTTTTTTGTGGCGATCTTCCTCCTGGTGGGCTTGGTGGTTTGGTTCCAACATGGCGGAGAGGCCCTCTGGGTCCTGGTCGGCGACCAAATCAACCCTTCCGAGCCGCTGTTTCCTCCCGGCGCAGGCCACCGCTGGGCCCACTACCTGAGCTGGCTGCCGGTAGGGCTGGCCCTCTGGTTGGGCTACCGGGCTTTCCAGCGGGCAAAGCCCGAAGAAGGGCTGGCCAAGCTGTCGCTGCTGCTGATGCACTTTGGCCTGCTGGCGGCGCTCACCCTCGAACTACAGCTACAAGCCCGGCTTTGGGGAGGCGCAGCGGGCGAAGCCGCCGCCCTGGAGCGCGCCCGCGAAGTGGGCTTCAGCGTGCTATGGGGCATCTATGCCTTGGGCCTGGTGGCCTGGGGGTTGATCAAAAAACAACAAATGGGCCGCTTTGCCGGCATAGGCCTACTGGCCGTGGTGCTGATCAAGGTGTTCTTGTTTGACCTTTCCGGGGTCTCCATCGCCAATAAAACCATCATTTTTCTCGCCTTGGGCGCTTTGCTGCTGCTCGTGGCCTTTCTGTACCAGCGGTTCAAGGCAGAATTCGAAGCCACTGAAGAACCTAAAGAAGACGATTCTCCCTCATGACTTCCATCCGTACAATTCTGCTGGGCTGCCTGCTGGCCAGCAGCAGCTACCTCTTCGCCCAATCCAGCGACTTTTCTTATCAGAATCCCCTCACCCAGGTATTTCGCCCAGACTGGTACGAGCTGGTGCTGCCGCCCGAGGTATTGACCCGGATCCGCACCGATGCCGGGGACCTGCGCTTGTATCAGGTGACGGCCACCGACACCACCAAGGTCCCCTATTTGCTGCGCATTGCCCGCCAAGTCGAACCCGAAGCCACCCAGGTAGAGGTCTTGAACATCAAGCAGCAAAAAAACGGCGCGTTTATCACCCTGCGGCAGGAAGCCCCGGGCGCGATCCAGAAACTGGCCCTGGACCTGGCCCCGGCTACCTTTGAAGTGCGGGCTACCCTGGAAGGGAGCCACAACCGCCTGTTGTGGACCACCCTGCGCAGCGACCTGCGGCTGCTGGGCATCGACCGGGGAGGCTTCCAGTATCGCTACACCACGGTGGACCTGCCCGAGACGGACTACGAATTTTTGCGGGTACGCTTCGACGATCCGGGGGTGCGGATCCTGGGGGCCGAGGCCTTTCCCCCGCCGCCGGAGCCAGGCGAAATGCGGGAATATGTACTGGCCGATCGGGACA
Organism: uncultured Bacteroidia bacterium; assembly: GCA_964542415.1. Lineage (GTDB taxonomy): Bacteria > Bacteroidota > Bacteroidia > J057 > J057 > CAZIVQ01. Next base: position 3,513 of record CAZIVQ010000155.1, read on the forward strand.
TTCGCAACGATACGCAGGCCAAAACCACTACGGTGACCCTGGCGCTCATGCAGCGGGTGCCGGTGACGGCCATTGAGCTGCGCCTGGCCGGGGAGCAGGACTTTTTCCGGCCCGTTTTCGGCGAGATGGCTACCCGGCTGACCCGGCCCGATAGCAGCGTGGTGCTGGACTGGAAGCCCTGGACCCGGGAGGTGCTCAGCTCCCTGGAGGGCCCGGTGGTACGCGGGCCGCTGCGTTTTGCCCGAGAAATTCGCCTGACGATCGAAAATTTCGATGACCTGCCGCTGAACATCGAGGGGGTACAGGTGCGGGGACCGGTCTACAGCCTGATCGCGCGGCTGGACACGGCGGGGGAGACCTACCTGCGCTACGGGGCCCCAAACCTGACTCCCCCCCGCTACGACCTGAAGTATTTTCAGGACCAGATCCCGGAGGAGCCGCTACCGGCTTCCCTGGGGGCGGCGGAGGTGCTGCGGCCGTCAGACGAAGCAGAGGATGAGCCGGGCGCGGGCCAAAGCCGCGATTGGCTTACTTGGCTGATCTTGGGGGTCGTGGTGGTGATCGGAGGGCTGACGGTGGTGATGATAAGGCGGATGGGGGGGAATAAGCCGGATTAGTCTTGGAGAGGAAACTGGGAAAATTTCCGCGCAGCCAGGGTCCGCAAGGTATCCAGATATCCCCGGTAGGCCGGATGACGCAGCAAATTATGGGCTTCTGCCGGATCGCGGGTAAGGTTGAAGAGGTATTCCTGAATGGGTTGGCCGGGAGGTTGGCGCAGCAGGTACTTGACCCGGGCGGTGTCAGCGTAGGCAATGACGGCAAAGTCGGGGCGGGCCTCTTCGGTCTGGTGAAAGGTGTAGGGAGCGGGGGGTTGGCTGAGCAGCGAGCGCCCTTCCCAGATCGCGGGAATGGTCAGGCCTACGCGTTCGAGCAGGGTGGGGGCCACGTCGATCAGGGAGGCGTGGTCGAGGTTGCGGTAGGCAATGGCAGGGTCGTCGAAGATGAGGAAGGGGATGTCGAGGAGGGGTTGGTGGAGTTCGGTTTTGTGGCCAAAGAATTCATGTTCGCCCAACATTTCTCCATGATCAGCCAGTATGATCATTACCGCTCCGTCCAACCATCCTTTTTGCTTCAGCAGGGCTATTGCTTTCCCCAAATAAAAATCTGCCTGCTGTGCTCCGTTGTCATAACTGCTTTCCACCTCCTCTGAGCCGATGTTTTCGAGGGTAAAATCGGAGGAAAACATTCGCGTTGCGGGCGGTTTTTGTGAGAATTGAGGCTGAACCGGGGATAGAAAATGCGCGGACATCAGGTGAAGGTACAAAAAGAGGGGGGCCTCTTGCTGCAAAGGCATCTGCTCAATGCCCTCCAGTAGGAGCCGGTCATCAAAGGGTCCCCAATCGGTGCTGAGCGCACCATCAAAAAAATAATCAACATTTTGCCTTTCCCCTGGCCACCGGTAATGGATATCCCGCCTGTGCCCCGCCCCGATTAAGGCGGTGTAATAACCTTGGGCTTTGAGGCACTCCTGCAAGGTGACCGGCGCAAATTGCTGGTAAGCGGTGAGTTGGCTTGACAACATCCCGCTGATGCTACCGAAGGTGCTGCTAAAAGGAGCAACTGCCTGATTCAGGGTCCTGCAGGTCGATAAGGCCTTCAAGCTATCGAAGCTCTCCAAGAGAAGCGGGTTCCTGTCGACCCGGTCTTTTCGCAAGGCATCAACCACGATCAAAATCAAGTTAGGCCTGGCCACAAGTCTCTCAGACGCCAGAGATTGTCTTTCCCTGGCACTTTTTACGGCTTGTTCAAAAATTTCTGGTCGGTGGGGAATGGGAAAAGTTGAGAATTCTTTGAGCAAGTTGGTCACGGGTTCTCCGATGTGAAAGGTCCAGCTTTTTACCATCGCAGGCCATTGCAGGCACCCTAGCAAAAACAGGCCTGGCAACCCCCAGCTGATTAGCGGCGGCCCCTTGGCCGGTGGGTTTTTCCAAAGCATTCTCCCCACCAACACATGAAGACAGCCACTACCGGCCAAAACCAGCCATTCTTGTGCAGTCCAGGTAAGAATCCAGTCTTGCCAGAAGTGGGGCGAAGACCAGGCGCTCCCTAATAACGGCAGGGTCAAATACCTCCCCCAGCTTGCATGGCCTAACCAGGCGAGAGTAAAAATTCCCCCTATCCCAGTCACCTCCACCAAACTTACCCATTGGAATGCCCGTGACCTGAGGCCTGGCTTTATCATCCTTACCAGTAAGTACCCTGTGATCACCCCCGTTGCGATCAGCCCCGCATGGGCCACAACCATTTTCCCGCTATACCCCCAATATCCTGCAAGCATAGCAGTATTTATCCCCGACAAACCTGCCAGAGACAACCAATGGGTCTGCCATTGTTCCCAAAAACTGTTATGTTGCCTTCGATTCAGCATGAGCCAAACAAACCTAACTGTAGCCAGCTGTTTTATCAAATGAACTTTTTATGCCCCGGTCACTTGCTCCAATCTTCACCCTTCCGGCTTTGACCGGCCTGTACCTATTGTTACCCAATGTGGTGTTTGCCATGGGTTGGACAAATAGGGGGATAGCGGTGCTAATGCTCATTGGCATGGCCCTGGGCTTGCCCACTTTTCTCAAATCCGTGAAAACGCCAGGCCTTCAGCTCCGTCAATGGTTTGGCATTGCTGGATTTGCTGCCTGCTTTACCTGGCTGGGGGGAGTAGGCAACCTGGTTTGGCAACGCGCCGATTACCTCAAGCATGCGCTGGTATTCGGAGACCTCACCCAGCTTTCCTGGCCGGTGATGTATGGGGAAGAAACGGGCTTCCTCTGCTATTACCTGGCCTACTACCTGATCCCTGCTGGCCTGGCTAAGGTCTTCGGGGCGGCTACCCTGCCTTTTTTCTCCTTCCTTTGGAGCTGGGCCGGGCTGTCCCTGGTTGGAGGGTGGTTGGTCACTATCTGGAAAAAGCCAGGCTGGGTGGTGCTCCCTTTTTTCTTTTTGCTGGGGGGATGGGATTGGCTGGGAACGATCATCCGGGCCATGTACGAGATGGGGGTGTATGGTCAATTGGTGTTCATCCGGTGGGTGCCCCTGGAAATGTGGCTGCCTTCACAGTGGAACCTGGGCCATTCTTTTCCCAGCATCATCAACCATTGGTCCTGGGCCCCGCAACATGCCCTGCCAGCATGGCTAGGCGGCGCACTCTTGGTCTGGGTGAGCCAGCAGCCGGGCCGCTTCCACGCTTGGCTGCCCTGGCTGAATGCGCTGCTGCTACTGTGGTCGCCCTTCGTTGCCTTGGGGATGTTCCCGTTTGTGGCTTGGGTGTGGTTGAAGAAAGGGGGGGTCTCCTGGAAAAAATGGGGTACCGCTTGCCTGTACGTGCTAACGATCGCCCTGCCCATTCTGCTCTATTTTCAGGCCCACGCCCCGCTGGAGTATGCGGGCTGGGTGGGGAATTATGCTGGCGAGCTCCCTTTTTGGCCCTTCCTGATCCTTGCCTTTGTCTTCTGGGAACTAGGGCCCGTAACTTTGTACCTCGGTTGGCAGCTCAAACAGGGAACCCTCTCTCCTGCTTGGTACCCGTTGGCAGGGCTTGCCCTCGCCACTGTGCTGGGCTTGGTGTGGTTCCGCATGGGTTGGTATAATGACCTGGTCATGCGGGGCAGCATGGTGGCGCAATTGATGCTATTTTTGGCCTTTGGCAAAGCCTGGCTGGATGCGCCCAGGCCCTCCCTGGCTTTTCGGATCGGTTTGATCGTGGTGGTCTTGGGAGCGTTGGTGCCGGTACAGGAGCAGCTCAAGACCCTGTTCTACACCTACCAAGGTACCCCCGACTTTCAATTTGCCATCGAAGAGAACCCTCAGCTTCAGCTTCCGGACCTCGACCAAGCCTACCGCCTCGCCGGCATCCCCCAGCCATTTGTTCTGGCTACCCAATACCTCGGCCGCGACGACAGCTTCTTTGCGCGCTACCTCATGCGGCGACCCGACTCAATTTCTACTCAATATTAAGTTAGCCCTTCTTAATCATGCAAGTGCGTCCTATTCCGGTTCCGCTTTCCTTGTTTACCCTGCTTGACCTACACGTTTCGCTGAAACGCCCCCCTAAAAAATAAAATCTTAACCTCGTAGCATG
>CAZIVQ010000156.1:0-7636 GCA_964542415.1 uncultured Bacteroidia bacterium
GCCACGATGCCCACCGTACCACTGCTGGCCGCCTGGGTAAAGCTTACCGATAGGGGATCACAGCCCTGCGGAGGGGTATAGGTAAAGTCAGCGGTCGGACCCTCGAATACCCGGACCACGGCGCTGCGCAGCACCGTATCCTGGCAGGAAACGCCATCGGTTACGATCAGACGCACGTCGTAGCTGCCAGGGGTGGTATACACGTGGCTGGGGTTTTGGGCGGTCGAGGTATTGCCGTCGCCGAAGTCCCATTGCCAGCCTGTAGCGGGGAAGGGCCCGGTTGACAGGTCCGTGAAGGTAACCGCTACTCCTGGGCAGGTTTGGTTGGCGTTGACTGAGAAATTCGCTTCGGGATGATCGAGCCGGATGTAGTTGACCTTGGTGATGGAATCGCGGCAGCCGTTGAGGTCCTCGATCCAGAGCCTCACGGTGTAGTTGCCGTCGTTGAAGTAGGTGGTGGAGGGATTTTCCACCGTGCTGGTATCGCCGTTGCCGAGGGTCCACTGCCAGGCTACGGGGGCATTGGCCCCGGTGCTCTCGTCGGTGAAGCTGATGCTGGTGATGGCACAGCCTACCGTGTCGCTGGCTTCGAAGTCCGCCACCGGATTGGGGTTGATGAACACCTGACGTCGGGCCGTATCGCGACAGCCGTTGGCGTCAGAGATGATCAGGCTGGTGTTGTAGGTGCCAGCCGTGGTATAATTGAAGCTCGCATCGGGGGTAGTAGCGCCACTCCCTAATCCAAAGTCCCACTGATAGCCAGTGATGGGGGCGCCAGAGGCCACGCTGGTGTTGGTAAAGACCACGTTTTCGGGCACACAGGCGTCGTCATCCGAGAGGCTGAAGCTCGCGGTAGGACGTGGGTAATTGATCACGTGCTGCGGACGCACCAGGGTATCGCGGCAACCAAAGAGGTTGGCGATGATCAGACGTACGTCAAAGGTATCCGAACCAAAATAAGTGTGCTGCGGATTCTGGAAAGTAGACTGGGGCGACCCGTCGCCAAAGTCCCAGAGATAGCTGATGGTGGTGTCGGGGATGGACAGATCAGTAAAGCTCACCATCTGGGGCGGACAGGTTACGGTCGCATCGGAGGTGAAATTCGCGATGGGCCGCTCCAACTGGATGTAATTGTTGCGGGTAAGGGTATTGGTACAGCCGTTGTCGTCCACCACCGTCAGGGTAATGGGGTAGAATCCGTCGCTGGCGTAGGTGTGCGAGGGATTTTGCTGGAAGGACTGGTTCCCGTCGCCGAAGTCCCACTCCCAGCTCACGGGGTTGGCGCTGCCACTGGTTTGGTCGGTGAAATCTACCGTGATGGGAGCACAACCGTAGCGGAAGGCACTGAAGTCTACGTCGGGCAGACCTTGGGCCACCACCGTCTGGGTGGTCTGTCCGGTACAGCCCCGGGTGTCGGTTACGGTCAGCGACACGTTGAAGACGCCTGCGCTGTCGTAGACGTGAGGCGGGATGGTCTGGCCGTTGGCGGTGGTGCCATCGCCGAGGTCCCACTCCCAATTGACGATGGGGAAAGCCCCCCGCGACGAGTCGCGGAAGTTCACCGGAAAGGGGATACAGGCCGCACCCGGGGTACGATCGAAAATGGCCTGGGGCGGTCCGTTGACTACGATCGCTACGGGGGTGGCAAAGGTATCCACACAGCCGTCTACCGTGGTCAGCTGTAGGTTGACCACGTAAGAGCCGGTATCCAGGTAGGTATGGCTGGGGTTGTTGAGGGTCGAGGTATTGCCATCGCCAAAGTCCCAGAGGATCCCGGTAATGGGCCGCTCAGAGGTCGAGGTATTGGTGAAATTGATGGTCTGGCCCAAGCAGATCTCCCGACGCGAAGCGGTAAAGGAAGGCCGCGGCAGGGGGTGGATCACGATCTGATCAGGGCTGGTGACGGAGGTGATACACCCTTTGTCGTCCTCGATCAGCATGGTGGGCCGGATGGTGGTGTCCGTAAAATATACGTGGTTGAGGTTGGTGCCGGTTCCGCCGGTCCCGTCGCCAAAGTCCCAGTCGTAGGTCCAGCTCGGGTTGGGGCTGTTTACGCTGAAGGTCACGTTGAGCGGACGGCAGCCCGTGAGGGGAGCCATGCTGAAAGAGCCGGTAGGTCCTTCGATGCGGATAAAATTGTCCCGCTCGATGGTATCGCGGCAGCCCACGTTGTTGGTGACGATCAGGCGCACGTCGTAAGTGCCAGGCACCGAATAAATCTTAGCCGGATTCTTCAGGGTCGAGGTGCTCCCGTCGCCAAACTCCCAGCGCCAAGAAACTACGTCGGCGCTCGATTGGTCGTTGAAAGAGACCGTCAGAGGCGGACAGGTGGCGGTGGTAGAGTCTGCCACGAAATTGGCGGTGGGATGGCCAATGTCCACGTAGTTAAACTTGGTGCGCACGTCGGTACAGCCGTTGGCGTCCGTGACCGTGAGGGTCACCGTATAGGTGCCGTTGGCGGCATAAAAATGCGAGGGGTTGGGGGTCGGCGAGGTGTTGCCGTCGCCGAAGTCCCACAGGTAGGTGAGGCCCACGCCCGTGGCCTGCTGCTGGAAGCTCACCAACGCCCCCGGGCAGCCAATGGTATCGGCGGAAGTGAAATCCGCCGTGGGCAGGGTGGGCTGGATGTAGCTGAATTTGGTAAGGCTATCGATACAGCCGTCGGCGTCGATGATGGTCAATTGCACGTCGTAGTTGCCAGGCGTGCTGTAGGTGTGGCTCACAGTCGCGCCGCTGGCGGTATTGCCGTCGCCAAAGTCCCACAGCCAGTTGGTGATGCCTGCTCCCGAGGAGGCACTGCTGCTAAAGGTCGTGCTGAGCGGCGCACAGCCCGTCAGGTGGTTGGCCGTGAAATCGACAGCCGGCCCGATCACCTCGATCCAGGCCGTGCGGATTAGGGTATCCGCACAGTTGTTGCGCTGTGCGATCAAAGAAACGGGATACACGCCCGGATCCTGGTAGATATGGGTGGGGTTGGCTTGATTGGACGTAGTGCCATCGCCGAAGTCCCATACGTAGTTGTCGGCGTCAAAAGACTGGTTGGTAAAATTGACCGTATGCGGCACGCAACCCAGGCGCTGGTCAGCCGTGAAGCTGGCCACCGGGTTGATGATGTCAAACTGCATGTTGAACAAGTCGTTACAACCTGACACCGTGTCGGTAACCACCAGGTTCACCTCGTAGGTACCCGCTGCGGTGAAGGTCCGCGTCGGATCTTGCAGCGTAGAGGTGGTACCGTCGCCGAAGCTCCAGTTCCACTGGTTGGCGTTGACCGATTGATCGAAGAAATTCACCTCCAGGGGTACAGTACATCCTTCTTGCGGATTGGCAATGAAGTCAGCCATGGGGCCCCGGACCAGAATGTAGTCCGGCCGAATCAAGGTATCGGGACAGCCGTTGTAGCTCACGATCAGCGAGATCGAGACCAGGCCCGTGTCGTTGTAGGCGTGGGCAGGGTTGGGCTGGTTGGAAATGGTGCCGTCTCCGAAGTTCCACTGCCATTCGTCCACGGTGCCGGTGCTCAGGTCGGTGAACTGAATCACCTCATCGGTACAGACCGTGCGAGGATTGGCCACGAAATTGGCGTTGGGGCGAGCTCCAACCTCAATGAATTGATAGGTCTCAGTATCCTGACAGCCACTGGCCGTGGTAACGGTCAGGGTGACGGTGTATTCGCCAACGTTGGTGTAGACGTGGGTGGGATTGGCCGCGTTAGAGGCGTTGCCATCGCCAAAGTTCCACACGTAGCTCACGATGGGGTCGGTGGGCGATAGGCTGGTGTTGACAAAGTTTACCGTGAGGGGGGCGCAGCCTTCGACCCGGTTGGGCACGAAATCTGCGTCGGGGGTGGCCACCCGGATGTAGTCCGGGATGGTCTCGGTGGCCTCGCAGCCATAATCGTTGATCACGGTGAGGCTCACGTCGTAGAGCCCCGAGGTATTGTAGGTCGTGGTGGGGTTTTGGGCGGTAGAGAAATTGCCGTTGCCAAAGTTCCATTCCCAACTGACGATGTTGCCCATCGACTCGTCGGTGAAGTTGATCAGCACGGGGTTGCTACAACCCTGGGTACGGTCGGCCGAAAAGTCAGGGGCTGGCGCCGGAAATACGGTGATATAGCCGGTGTAGCCCACGATGTCGCTACAGCCGGCCGAGTTGTTGGCTGTCAGGCTCACCGAGTAGGTACCGGGTACGTTGTAGCTGTGCACCGGATTGGGGTCGGTGGAGGTGTTGCCGTCGCCGAAGTTCCAGAGATAGTTGTCCGCGCCAATGGATTGGTTGAGAAACTGTACGCCCTGACCGCGACATACGGCCGTATCCAGGGCTTCGAAGTCAGCCACTGGGTTGTTGATCAGGACATAGTTCTGTTCTGTGATGGTTTCCTGACACCCGTTCACGTCCGAGACGGTCAGGGTGACGGTGTAGTCGCCGTTGGCGTTGTAGACTTTGGTGGGATTGGCCTGGGTCGAAGTGGTCCCATCGCCAAAGTCCCAGAGGTAGGAGTATGTTCCCGCCGGAGCGACGTTGGCGGTGAAGTCCACGGTGAGAGGCGCTGCACACCCGGTGCGGGGCGCAGCTGACATGCTGATGGTCGCCACCTCGGTGATGGAGATGAGGTCATTGGCCAGGTAGGTATCCGAGCATCCGTTGGCATCCTCCACCACCAGCGTGACGTCAAAATCACCCGCCGAAAGGTAGGTGTGGGCAGGGGCAGGACCGGTAGCGACGCTGCCGTCGCCAAAATCCCAGAGCCAGCTCACGATGCTGTCGCTGCCGGGGATGGATTGATCGGTAAACTGCACCGTTAGCGGCGCACAACCTGAGCTGGTATCCACTTGAAAATCAGCGATGGGATCCGCGTACACCGTGATGTACGCCGTCTCCGTGCGCGTGCTGGTTTGCCCGGTGGCGGTGTCGGTCACGGTGAGGCTCACCGTGTAGGTCCCCGGGGTGGTATAGGTGGCAATTACATCGTCGAAAGACGAGGTGTTGCCATTCCCAAAGTTCCAGGCGTAGGTATCCGGATTTCCGGTCGATAGGTCCGTAAACTGCACCGTAAACGGACTACACCCAGAGGTTTGGCTGGCGGTGAAATTGGCGTTTACCTGCCCCTGCGCCGCCAACCATGGCGTCAAAGTAAGCAGGCATAGCACCAACCACCGGTTCCAGATGGCCAGGAAGGGAATGGAGCTCAGATTAATTTGCATAAAGCAAAAGCGTAAAGTTTCGTGAATGAGCTGATGTTTCAGGCTTTATAATTTCTGTTAATTAGAAAACCGATTACCCAAAATTACCGAACCTTGGTGCGGTCACCTAAGGAGATGTAAGCTGTAAGCCTGCATTGTCAGATCGGCTGTCAACCGCGATGTAATCTCTCTGGAAAAATGCTGGGCAATATGCGACCACTCCACCTCTCCGCAGTCGAGGGGTAGGGTTTGTGGGGTTGATTGTCAGGGGATTGCATGCGATCTGCCGCGTCGGCATGGGCTGCGGCGCAAGAGCCTGGGCTGATGCGTAGGCTTTTTCGCACGTAATACCTAAAAGGGAAATTACCGGCCACGCAGAGGGGGCAGGAGCCTGCTGGATAGGGGTTGTCTCTTTCTTATTGCGCCATGGGTCAAATATTTCGTCTTTGACCAAGCAAGGCGGAGGAAGGGCGAGGTCCGCTGGTTCTCAAAAATTATCCGTTGAGTGGTCGGGCCACCTATCTGAAAAAAGCGGTGCGTAGCTTGCCGCCCGAGTTTGCAAGGCGAGGGATCGGGCCGATCCTACGGTCCCCAGACAAAATCCCCGAGGTGGCTTGAAGAATTTCGGCAAATCCTTAACTTCCAACCAAATTCTCTACTGCGAACTACCCCATTTACTCCATGTCTCACGAAAATCACTACATCATCATCATGGCGGGCGGCATTGGCAGCCGCTTTTGGCCCATGAGCCGCTCGACGTTCCCCAAGCAGTTTCACGACATCTTGGGCCGAGGCAAAACCTTGATCCAGGAGACCTTCGATCGATTCACGGCCTTCATCCCGTCTGAAAATATCTACATCGTTACCAATGAGGCCTACTACGATTTGGTGCGATCCCAGCTTCCGGACATCACCGATCATCAGATTCTGCTGGAGCCGATGGGCCGCAACACCGCGCCCTGTGTGGCCTACGCCGCCTACAAGATTCGCAAGCGCAATCCCGAGGCCTCTTTCGTGGTCGCCCCCGCCGATCACCTCATCGCCAAAGAAGACGTGTTCCGCGATGCCATCGAGCTGGCCCTCGATGCCTGCGAGCAGCAAGAGATGATCATGACCCTGGGCATTACGCCTACCCGCCCAGATACCGGCTACGGATACATTCAGTATATCGAGGACGAGGAAGATCGCGGCTACTATCAGGTGAAGACCTTTACCGAAAAGCCTGAACTGGAAGTGGCCCAGGCCTTCCTCGACAGTGGCGACTACGTTTGGAACGGCGGTATCTTTGTCTTCTCCTGGCCCACCATCCAAAAGGCCTTCGAAAGCTACCTGCCAGATATGGCCGAGGCTTTTGCGAGCCTCAAAGAGGTCTACTATACCCCTGCCGAACAAGAGGCCATCGCGGAAACGTATGCCTCCTGCCAAAACATCTCCATCGACAACGGCATCATGGAAAAAGCCGACAAGGCCGATCAGGTCCACGTCATCCCGGCCGACTTTGGGTGGAGCGACCTCGGTACCTGGGGATCCGTACATGAAAACAGCGACAAAGATCCCCATCACAACGCCGTGCACGGCCAGGCCATTCTCTACGATGCCGCCAACAACATGGTCAAGACCTACAAAGACGGTAAGCTGGTGGTTCTCAAGGGCCTGAAGGATTTTGTCGTGGTCGATACGGAGGATGCCCTGCTCATTTGCCACAAGGACGAAGAGCAGTTCATCAAGCAGATCGTGGGCGATCTAAAAGGAAAATGGGACGGGAAGTTTGTGTAAGGCGACCTTTATGCGAACCCGAGCTGAGCAACCCGTTTCTTTTATCTGGGTTATTCACCTTTAGCGCGCCTAAGAGATTGGGGTTCTGGTAAGAATACGCCACAGATCCTGGGCCATGACATGAGCCAATCCCTGGCCAAAAACTGCGGTGTCCTGCTACAGCATCTCATAGCTGTGCAGACATGGAGCAGATAAGCGATGGGAGGAATGCTCCCGGCGGCTCTGGCGCGTGCGGTTCCCCTTCGTACCGTTGCTGCTTTAGAGAAAATTTGAGGTACAGAAAACAGGGAAAGCAAAAGGCTGGTCGAAGCAGATACTTTGGCGGCGAATGTATACATTTCCATGAACCAAAAAATCCCCATTCATTCACTATCATACACGCGATCTTGATTTGGGGCTGGATTTGGCTGTACGGACAAGAGTTGTCGTTGTCGGTCAGCCAAGAAGATATCTACCTCACCCGCGAAGGCCGTATTGCCTTTATTTCCGAAGCGCCCCTAGAATTGATCGAGGCTTCCTCGAATCAGCTGCAAGGTGCTTTGGATACGGAAAAAACCTGCCTCAAGCACCCCTGACGGCTTTGGTGCCGGACGGTCAGGGCCTTTGGGTGTCGACCTACGGCTCTGATTGGGCCATGTCTGCTGCTATGTGGCTAACCAGGTGCTCCATTACCCCAC
>CAZIVQ010000157.1:0-7632 GCA_964542415.1 uncultured Bacteroidia bacterium
GCCTGCCCGGAATTTTTGGTTCTCTGACAAAAAAGGCGGAATACTTCGTTTTCAACCCTCCTAAGGGTTTCAGAACCCTTGGGTACCGCTGGAATTGTCAGAGAACCAAGTTTTTTTAGGCTGGAGGAAAGTAGCCTCACTCATTCGCCCGCTTTCGCCCCAAAAACCGCCTCCCAGACGAGTGGGGGGCGGTTTTTTCGTCATGTTCAAAAATGATCGGGATTGGGACAAAAGAGCCGAGGGCTCCCAGGAGCGAATCGGCTAGTTGCGGCTGTTCGCTTCTATTCACCTTAACCCTGTTCCTATGGCTCATTCCATGAAAACCCCAGCGACCGATGCTCGCTCCTTTACCTTCTCCCGCCGGCGGCAAAGTTGGCTCTCGCAGGCAGCTTTCTTCTTCCGGCCCCAGCTTTCCTTCGAGCTTCCGGCTCGCCTGCTGGGTTAACCCTCCTTTTCCATTTGCTTTCTCCTCCCCGGGGAGGCCCGGGCCCTAGTCTGACGACCCGCGGCAACGATACCCCTTTACCCCATTTTCCACCCATCTTTTATATCCTTTTCATGCAAACAATTCGTTTTTCTACGCTTCTGAGCTGGATGGCCGGGACGGCCTTTTTGGTCAGCCTAGCTTGGGCTCAACCCGCCAATGACAGCCTCTGCAACGCGACCCCGCTGGTGGTCGGGGCGGGCTGTACCAGCGCCAACGGTGACCTGACAGGAGCCACTCTCCAGGCCGGAGAGGGGTTTGGGGCCTGTACCCCTGCCTTCAGCCCGCCTACCAATTCGGTATGGTTCTCTTTTGTGGCCCCGCCTACAGGCTTGGTAATCGTCTCTGCCAACCACCCGGGCATGGCGACGATCTCGGGCATGGACATGACCCTCTACCAGCTGTCCGGCTCCGCCTGTACCCTCGATAGCCTGACCGAAATCACCTGCAATGCGTCCGAGGCCCAGGCAGGGGCTACTCTGTCCGAGCCTTTGCCTACCATGGCGGCCGAACTGACCCCAGGTGAGACCTACTACGTGCAGGTTACCGGAGATTTTGCTTTCCTGACCAGCGCTTCGGCAGAAGGTACCTTTTGTATCGACGTAGAAGAATTGCAGCCTCCGGTCAACGATGACGTCTGCTCCCCTACCCCGGTGTCCCTGGACTCAGCGGCCATTCCCTTCAGCAATGTCGGGGCGACCTCCGTCTTTGAGTTTGCCATCGCCCCCCCGCTCAACCCCTCCGACGTCCTGGGGGTATCGAGTTGGGGCCTGAGCTTCGGCATCAGCCGCTCGATCTGGTTTACCTTTGTGGCTCCACCCAGCGGCGCGGTAGAAATCGACTTGACGGGCCAGGAAGTGATCGGTAACTTCAATTCCAAGGTCGCCCTCTATTCCGCTACAGCCTGCAATGACCTGAGTACCTTCAGCCTGATCCAAGCCCAGGCTACCGCCAGCGTGCCTCGCGAGGGGAACATCAGCCAGCTGATTTTCCAGAGCTACCTGCCGCAGGTCACCTGCCTTACGCCAGGAGAGACCTACTACCTGATGGTGGACGGCATCAGCAGTTCCCCGGTATTTGGCAGTACCAATGGACAGGGGCGGGGTACCCTCGCCATCAACACCCTCAACCTTCCTCCCCTGAGCTTGCCTGGGGAGGCCCTGGTGTTTGATTCTTTTTGTGAAAGCGACACCAACGGCGCCATCGTGGTTTTGGCTTCGGGGGGAGCCGATGGACTGGTTGCCCTCAACTCAGTGGCGGCCTATACCTATGCCTGGTCCAATGGCGGCAGCAGTCCCTACCTCACCCATGTCGGCCCCGGGACCTATACGGTGGTGGTGACCGACCTCTGCGACACCATCGTGAGTGCCTCTTATGTGGTCAAAAGCCGCGAGGCACCTTCGCTCACCCTATCCCCTGACACCCAGGTCTGTGCCGGTGAGACGGTGACGCTCTCGGCCCAAGTAAATGCCGGACGACCCATGGACAGCCCCCGGGCCTACGTAGCCGCAGCGACCGGTTTTGGCAACCCGGCGGGGCAGCTGCTGGTGTTTGAGCCGAGCAACTACCTAACGGCCGATACCCTCACCACCGATACCTTGCCGCGGTTTTCCAGCCTGAGCTATGCTAATGGTCAGCTCTATAGCCTAGATGCTGATGCCAGTACGTTTTTCACGATCGACCCGGTGAGCGGGGCCTTCAGCCTGGTGGATACCCTGGCCGGTGCCCATGGAGACGAAACCCTGCGGGCGATCGATTTCAACCCGGCCCAAGGCCGGATGGAGGCCATCAGTGAGGCCAGCCGCCTGTACCAGGTCGACCTGACCACCGCCACCACGACCTTGCTCGACAGCGTGCCTGCCGACTTCAATTCCCTCAGCCAGATGGCCATTGACAGCACGGGCACCTATTTTTTCACCGACGGCTCTAATTCCGGCCTTGTCATCAACGATGAAACCAACCTGCTCCGCTTCCAGTCTGGAGCCGCCGCCGTGGATACGCTGGGAACCTTTGACTTTATCGATGCCACGGTGACGGCCCTGGCGGTAGATCCCCGCGACAATGCTCCTTACCTACTTTATAACCGTCGGATTTTAGGGACCCCCACAGCCGTACACCATGAGATGTACCGCTGGGACGAGCAGGCAAACGAACTGCTGCCCACCTTGCTGATGGAGGAGATTCCTACCAGCTCCGTTTACTACAGCCTGGCCTTTGGCCCGGCGACGGTGGAGCCTTTCACCTACATGTGGTCACCGGTAGCAGGCCTTAGCGATCCCAACAGCGCCATGCCAATGGTCACCGTGGATAGCACCACCACCTATACCGTCACGGTGATGGATGCCTGCGGCATGACCACCGACACGGTGACGATCACGGTAGACATGCCCGGCCTGAGCCTCAGTGCTATCGCCGACAATGGCACCGCGAACGGCAGCGCTACTGCCACATCTGCTGGCGGCTCCAGCCCCTACACCTACCTGTGGAGTAATGGCGCCACCACCGAGACGATCTCGGGCTTGGCTACGGGCACCTACTCGGTCACCGTAACCGATGCATTGGGTTGTACCGCTACCGATAGCGTGTTGGTCGACTTGGCGACCGGCCTGGCTCCGGCAGGCTTTTTCCGCCTGTCCATTGCGCCCAATCCTACCCAAGGCCAACTCCGCATCCAGGCCGAGCTGCTCGAAACACAGCCGTTGCAGCTTTCGGTTCACACCCTGGCTGGCCAGGTATTGCAGCAGCATACTTTGCCCGCTACAACCCAGGTTGATCAGCAACTCGACCTGAGCGGGCTGCCGGCGGGGATGTACCTGCTCCAATTGCGGAGTCGGCAAGGCAGCCACTGGGAGCGCATCCTGGTGCAATAGCCCAGAGATTTCTTACCAACGGGCCGGCCCAATTGCCTGAATCGGGAGACGGGCCGGCTTTTTCTCTTCCTACCCGGCTTGCAGTGACAACAACAGCCCGCCAAGGGAAACCCATCACCTGCCATCAGCGCGTCTGGGGGCGTCTTTTTTCGCTGTGTCTAAACAGGGAAGCCCTGAAAGACAGATGCTCCACGCGCTTGCGCGAGAAAAAATAAAACCCTGGCCATCAGCCCTTCCAGTAGGTCCCCTGGTTCAAAAATGACCGGCCTTTGCCCAAAAAAGCCGAGGCCCACCCGGCGGTTGATTGCAGTTTTGAGCCGTTGCTTCCACGAGCCTCCGGCCATGCAAGCTGAGGCCAGCGCTAAGCCATACTAACCTTCCATTCTCCCCATGTTCCCACAACTTTACCACCCCGCCCTGCAAGCGGCCATCGCCAGATACTTTGGCCACTTGAGCCCCGAGGCCACCCAGGCCCTGATCGCCCAGCTAGAATGGGTAGAACTGCTCTCAGGTGCTACCCTGCTCCAAGCCGGGGCCCCCGCCGATGGCATGTATATCCTCCTTGCAGGCCGCCTTTCGGTCTATGCCCCATCGACTGCGGGCCGCCCCCAACTGATCGGCTCCATTTTTCGGGGCGAAACGGTGGGGGAAATGGGCCTGCTCACCGACAGCCCGCGAAACGCAACTGTGGTCGCCAGCCGCGATGCGGTCCTGGTCAAAATCAACCAAGTCGATTTCCAGGCCATTTCTGAACAATATCCCGCTATTCTGCGCGAATTTGCCCAGACCATCATCTCCCGCTTGCAGCAGGCCAACCAGCAGACCCTCCGTCGCCTCAAACCCAACATCGCCTTCGTGCCCTTGCATTCCCTGCCGGCCATTGACCGCTGGCTGGAGCAGGTCAACCAGGCCCTGCTGGCCTATGAACCCACCTACCTTGTCAACCAGGCGTCCGCAGCGCGCGAGCTGGGCCTGGAGCTTACCCGCCTCGACGAAGCCGAGGCCATGGGCAGCCTCAACCGCTGGCTGGCCGAGGTCGACAGCCGCAATGAATACACCCTCTACCAAGCCGAGGCGAACCTGACCAACTGGACCCGCAAATGCGTGCGGCAAGCCGATCTGATCTACCTGGTTGCCGATCCGCAACAGGCGAGGCTTGATGAAGAACTGCTGGCCTACCTGCAAGCGCGCAGGCAGCGCCATCCGGAGGTGCGCTACCAGCTGCTGTTGCTGCACGAGCCGGGCACTGCACATCCAACGGGGACCCTGGCCTGGCTGGAGCGCATCCAGCCCGACCAGCACCATCACCTGCGACGGGAACACCCGCGGGACTGCCGTCGCCTCGCCCGTCTGATCAGTGACCGCACGGTAGGCATGGCCTGTGGCGGCGGCGGGGCCAAAGGCCTGGCCCATATCGGGGTCTTCAAGGCGCTGCGCGAACTGGAGGTCGAGGTCGATTGCTTCGGCGGCACCAGCATCGGGGCCATCCTTGCTGCGACCCAAGCCTTGGACTGGTCGGAGGAGCAACTAATGGCGGCTTGCCACAAAACCTTTGTCGAAGGCTCTATTTCCAATGACTACCAGCTACCCTTTTACTCTTTGCTCAAAGGCCGTAAAAAAGAGCGCGTGCTGAAAGCGCAGTTTGACTACCAGATCGAAGACCTCTGGTACAATTTTTTCTGCGTCTCCAGCAACCTCTCCACCAACCGCATGATTGTCCACGAGCGGGGTAGTCTCTGGGAAGCCATTACCGCCAGTTCAGCCTTGCCGGGGGTATTTCCCCCTTTTATCCAGGGCGGCGACTTCCTGGTCGACGGGGCTTTCATGAACAACCTACCCGGTGACCTGCTGCGGGAGCGGGGCTGTGATTTTCTGCTGAGTGTGGATGTGAGCATCGCCAAAGCCATCCATGCCGAAGCGGAGGTCTTTCCCTCTAGCTGGGAGGTATTCAAGCGGCGGTTTCGCGGCAGAAAGCGGAAGAGTCCCCGTTTCCCGAGCATTTTTCAGACTTTCATGCGGGCTAGTTACCTGGCCAGCACCAAGCATTCCACCCAGGTCAACCAACTCGCCGACATCGCTCTGCAGCCGCCGGTGAAGCGGATTGGCTTGATGGGATGGGATAAAATGGAGCAGGCCATCGAAGTGGGTTATGCTTACACCCTGGCCCATTTTGAAACCCACCAGGATGAGTTGGCGGGGATGAAGGCGGGGAAGGGGAAGGCAGTCAGCGAGGTCTGGGCCAAAGGGTCCTCTCAAGCGGTAGAGCCGAGGGTGTAGCGACCAGAGAAGCGGCCTGGCAGTGATACCAAGAGGTGGGAAAGCAATAAAATAGTTGGTTCCGTATGATTTAGGCTATCCCTTCCCTGATCACGGGTCAAGGCTTGTACATCCAACTGGAAATCTTCTGGCCGCTGGCAAACGCCTCATGGTTTGTGGGGGGCTGGAGACTGGTCAGGCATAAACCTGTATCGGATCAGTTGGCTTCTCCCACAGCTGCGTGAAGCGAGGGAATGCGAGAAAAATGACTTCTTGGTTCTGCACCAGTGCTTTGCCGTAAATGAAGCCTTCTGTACCTTGGCCTTCCATGTCGATCATGCGCTTCGGCTTGGAAAGCCTGGGTACGGGGGTCCTCCCTCTCCGCTTTCGCCTTGCCTCCCCTCCTTTCGCAGCCGAGCCAAAGCTTTTAATGTCCTTTGCTTGACTCATTTTTCATCAACATGCGAAACCTATTTTTCCTGCTTGCGGTGCTATTGACGATGCCCGCTGGCTATACCCGGTCCGGCCCCGACTCCCTCCGGCGCGTGGCCCTGGACCTCAGCCTGGCCGACAGCAGCCGCTGGACCGCCATGGTTGAGTTGTCGGGGTATTACCGGCGGCGCCTCCCCGACAGTGCCCTGCATTTTGCCAACCAGCTCTTGAAGCTGGCCCAAAAGGAGCGATCACCTGAGCGTGAAGCCCAGGCGCTGCGAGAGCTAGGCCTCTACCATAGCGCCCGGGGAAATGCCCCCCAAGCCATCGATTACTACACCCGCAGTTTGAAAATCGACTCGTTGGCTGAAAACCCGGCCGGCATGGCCGACGCTTGGGGAAGCATCGGCACTGCCCACATCCGTCAGGGGGCCTATGACCTGGCCATAGCCGCCTATACCCGCAGTTTGGCAGCATATGAAACCCTGGCGGACCGGGAGGGAATGGCCGGCATCACCAACAACCTGGGGGTGATCTATAAAAACCAGGGAGATTATGCCCAGGCAGTGACGTTTTATGCCCGTAGCTTAGCCCTCAAGGAAAGCCTGGGCGACCGCCAAGGAATGGCCAAATCGCTGAACAACATCGGCAACGTGTACCTGCTGCAAGGAGACTACGCCCAAGCCCTGGAGCATCATAGCCGAAGCCTTGCCCTCAAGGAAGCCCTGGAAGATCAAGCGGGCATGGCCCAAAGCTTGGGCAACATTGGCAGCATCTATTATATGCAGAAAGAATATGAACCGGCATTGAGCTATTTCGAGCGTAGCCTGGCGCTGCAGGAAGCCACCCAGAATATTGCTGGCACTACCCGCACCCTCAACAACATCGGGCTGGTTTACCACGAGCTGGGGGAGTATAAAAAAGCCTTGACTTATTTTACGCGCTGCCTGGAGTCCCATGAAACCCAGGGCGACCCAAAGGGCCAGGCCCAGGCGCTAGGTAACATCGCACTGGTTTACGGTAAGCAAGAAAATGATGAGCAAGCCCTTACCTACCACCGGCGAAGCTTGGCCTTGTACCGGAAGATGGGCGAGCCCTGGGGGATAGCCAATACCCTGGGCAATATAGGAAACCTCTCCCTCAAACAGGGAAAATACCAGCAAGCCAATGCCTATGGACAGCAGGCCCTGCCCATGGTGAGCCAAACCGGCAGCCTCGATTTAGCCAAAAGAATTCATTCCCTCCTCTACGAAAGCCATAAAGCCCTCGGCCAGCCCGCCCAAGCCCTGAGCCACTACGAGCAATACATCCAAGCCCACGACAGCCTCAACCGCGAAGAAAACCAACGGGCCACCATCCGCTTCGAATACCAGCAACAATCCCTGCAGGACTCCCTCACCTTCGTGCAGCAACAGGCCGATACCGAGCTGGCCTACCAAAGCCAGCTCAACCAGCGCAATTTGCTGCTGCTCGGCGCGGCCATCGTGCTGCTGCTCGGGGCCTTGGGTTTTCTCTTCTTCCGCTATCAACAACAGAAGCGCAGCCGCACCCGCGAGCTCGAACTCGCCCGCGAGCGCGAGCGCCGCGAGC
>CAZIVQ010000158.1:0-7601 GCA_964542415.1 uncultured Bacteroidia bacterium
TGCCGGGTCAGGATTTCCGCAAAGAGCACCACCTTATTTACATAGCCCAAACCCACCCCAAGGTAAGTGAAGAGGGTATTGAGGAGGCTTTGGCGACGGACAATGCCCATGGCAGGGAGAAAAAGAAGAGGGGAGGGAATTAAAAAACCCCACCCTACCGGGGAAACCGGATGGGTGGGGGTTAGCAGGGCAAAAGGGCCAGATCAGGCATCGGCTTTTACGCTTCCTTCTACTTCCTGCTTGGCTTCATCGAGAAAGGCTTCATCGACCAAGATGCGGCCGCAATTTTCGCAGTGGATCAGGCGGCTACGCTGCTTGAGTTCGATATGAACCTGAGGAGGGATGATGGAAAAGCACCCGCCGCAAGCATTCCGGTCCGTCGTGACCACGGCCAACCCGTTGCGCATATTCTGACGAATTTTGCGGTAGCCATTCAGGTAGCGGCCTTCCACTTTGGCGGAGGCTTTGTCTACCTGCTCCAGCAGTTTCTTTTCTTCGAGCTTGGTGTCTTCGATGATGATTTCGAGCTCCTTCTTCTTCTCTTCGAGCTCATTTTTCTTCGCGTCTACTTGGTGGCTGGTCTGCTCGTGAAGGTCTTGCTTTTGCTCGATCTGCTCGCCAAACTGCCGGATCTTTTTCTCAGAAGTCAAAATTTCCAAGTTGGCATATTCGATTTCCTTGCTCAGGGCATCGTATTCCCGGTTGTTCTTGACGTTCATTTGCTGCTGCTCGTACTTCTTGATTTGCCCCCCAAACTCTTCGATCTTGGTGTTCTTTTGGTTGATGTCGTCTTTCAAACGCTTGATCTCATCCTTGATCCGCTGCTTACGCGTTACCAACCCTTCGAGGTCATCTTCGAGATCGCTCACCTCTTCAGGCAGACTTCCCCGCAGGCGATGGATCTCGTCGAGCTTAGAGTCGAGAATTTGCAAGAGGGAAAGGGATTTCAGGCGTTCTGCTACAGGATTATTATCCATTATGGGTTCCGATTAATGAGAGTAAAAAGCAGAGAAAACAGTCCTAAACCAGCCGAAAGGCGGGTCTTGATCCGCCATCATGCAGCTTCAACCTGCATAGTACCTGACGGGATTGGTGTTAACTTTAGACAAATGGACCACAAAGTTAACAAATTTTTCGGACAAATACGCGTGGATCAATTCTGAAGTGAATTGTTCAGATTCGTAGTGCCCGATGTCCAGTAACAGCATCCGGGCTTCATTGTCAAAAAATTTGTGGTAGGTAATGTCGGCGGTGACGAAGGCATCGGCCCCCTGGGCCAAGGCCTCGCGCGTCAAAAAACTGCCAGCCCCGCCACATACTGCGATTTTATGTACCACTTGGCCAGGAAAGTCGGCGTAGCGGATGCCCCC
Organism: uncultured Bacteroidia bacterium; assembly: GCA_964542415.1. Taxonomy (GTDB): domain Bacteria; phylum Bacteroidota; class Bacteroidia; order J057; family J057; genus CAZIVQ01. Next base: position 1,371 of record CAZIVQ010000158.1, read on the forward strand.
GCAGTGGAAGAGGTGGCTTACCTTTTCCAGAAAGGCCATTTTCTCCATTTTTTGGGGTAAATAGCCGATCATGCCTGAACCGTAGGTCTCTTCTGGGCTGCCGACTTTTGGTTGGAGAAAGGTTGCCCTTTCCAGTCCCAGCCGACGGCAGATCTGGGCGTTGACGCCGTTGCGGACATTGTCGAGGTTGGTGTGGCAGGCGTAGAGGGCTATGTCCTGCTTGATCGCTTTGATGAGGGTGCGGCTCACGTAGTCTTCGCCATTCAGGCGCTTGCGCGCCGAAAACCAGATTGGGTGGTGGGCCACCACCAGGTTGGCCCCTCGTTCCACCGCCTCATCTACCACCGCCTCGGTCATGTCGAGGTTGACGATAAGCCCGCTGACATTCATATCTGGCCTTCCGACTAGCAACCCGACGTTGTCATAGGACTCAGCCACGGGTGGCGGAGCCCAGGTTTCCAAGGCGGTAGCAATGTCTTGAACGGTCATAAGCAACTTAGAAACGCTGAGAAAATAACTTTCGTTTTTAGCATGGTCTCCCCGACGAGCTGGGACAAAATCGGACGGTTATTCCCTTCGCCTGCCTTAACAAATAGCACCTCTACGGGCCCGGGAGCGCGTAGAGGTGCGGGTTTACCCGTCCGCGCTCGGTTAGAGCGTACGGCGGATTTCGTTGACGTGGTAGGACTCGATGGTATCTCCTTCTTTATAGTCCTGGTAGTCTTTAATGGAGAAGCCAAACTCCTGCCCACTCAAGACTTCTTTCACATCGTCTTTGAAGCGCTTAAGCGAAGCCAAGCGGTTGTCGTAGATGACCACCCCATCGCGAATGAGGCGTACTGGATCTTCTCGCTTGATGCGGCCGCTGGCACATACGCCCCCGGCTACGGTACCGACCTTGGTGATGCGGAAGACCTCGCGAACCTCCGCAGTACCCATGATTTCTTCTTTGATCTCGGGTGAAAGCAAGCCTTCGAGGGCGTCTTTCACATCGCCGATGGCATCGTAGATGACCGAGTAGGGACGGATGTCGACCTCTTCGCGCTCGGCCAGGCTGCGAGCCTGGGCGTTGGGACGCACGTTAAAGGCCAGCACGATGGCATCAGAAGCGATGGCGAGGTTGATGTCGGCCTCGGTGATGGCACCGACCCCTTTGCCGATGATGTTGACTTGTACCTCATCGGTAGAAAGTTTGAGCAAGGCACCTGCCAGGGCTTCGACCGAGCCATCTACATCACCGCGAATGATGATGTTGAGCTCTTTGAAGTTCCCCAAGGCCCGGCGACGTCCGATTTCTTCGAGGGTAAGGCGGTTGGTCCGGCGAAGTTGCTGCTCGCGGTAAAGCTCAGAGCGCTTCTGAGCCAGTTCTTTGGCCCGTCCTTCTTCTTCGAAGACATAAAAACGGTCTCCAGCCTGCGGCTGTCCACTGAGGCCGAGCAGTTGTACCGGGGTAGCGGGACCGGCTTCTTTGAGGCGCTCGCCATTCTGATCGATCAGGGCACGCACCTTGCCATAGTGGATCCCGGCGACCACTTCGTCTCCTACCTTGAGGGTACCGTTTTGGACCAGAACCGTGGCCACGTTGCCCCTGCCCCGGTCGAGGCGGGCCTCAATGACCGTACCGGTGGAGGAGCGATCTGGGTTGGCCTTGAGTTCAAGTATCTCTGCCTCGAGGATCACCTTTTCCAGTAGGTCGTCGACGCCATCGCCTTTGAGGGCGGAGATTTCTTGGGACTGGAATTTTCCTCCCCAGTCTTCGACCATGTACCCCAGCTCAGCCAGTTGGGTCTTGATGCGGTCGGGGTTAGCCCCGTCTTTGTCCATTTTGTTGATGGCAAAAACCATGGAGACTCCCGCCGCTTTGGCGTGGTTGATGGCTTCCTTGGTTTGGGGCATCACCTCGTCGTCAGCGGCGACCACGATGATGGCTACGTCCGTAACCTTAGCCCCACGGGCCCGCATGGCGGTAAAGGCTTCGTGGCCCGGGGTATCGAGGAAGGTCACATTGTGTCCATTTTTCAGGGTCACTTCATACGCCCCGATGTGCTGGGTAATGCCCCCGGCCTCGGTAGAGGTGACGCTGGTCTTGCGGAGGTGGTCGAGCAAGGTGGTTTTTCCGTGGTCGACGTGGCCCATGACCGTGAGGATGGGCGCGCGTGTTTTGAGATCGTCGGGTCGGTCTTCGACTTCTTCGACCTCAAGCTCATTGTCGGTTACGTCGACAAACTTGGCCTCATAGCCATACTCCTCGGCGATGATGCTGAGGACCTCGGCATCGAGGCGTTGGTTGATGGAGACCATCATCCCCAGCTCAAAGCTTTTCTTGATGATGTCATTTACGGGGACAGTGATGAGGTTGGCAAATTCATTGGCAGTAATGAACTCGGTGACCTCAATGACGCGGTCGAGCTCGCGCTCTTCCATTTCGCGGGCTTCGCGCCGGTCGGCGGCGGCATCGCGCTTGGCACGACGCAGGCGCTGCCGGCGGCGAGAGGGACTCTGATCAAGGCGGCTAAGGGTAGTCTTGATCGACTCTTCGACGTCTTTTTCGGAGGGTTTCTCTTTGCGGCCCCCCCGCTTGGCGGGAGTTTTGGTGTCGCCGCCAGTCTTGGCGGCGCTATCGTCTGCCGTTACGGCTGTCTTGCGCTTGCGCTTGCGACGGCGGCGGCGCTTTTTAGGCTTGTCATCGTCCTCGTCGCTGGCTTTTTTGTCGTCTTTCCTGGCGGAACCAGGCAAATCTATTTTTCCAACCACTTTGAGACCAGAAAGCTGCTTGGTGCTATCACCGGCCCGAATGATCGTGCCAGAGGTGCTTTCTTCTTCTTTTTTGACAGGCACCTCTTCTTTTTCGGTAGATACCGGCTGCTCCGCCGGTTTTTCGGTAGGCGTGACTTTTTCTTCGGAAGTTGAGGGTTGTTCGTTGGCCACGGGCTGCTCGGGTTGAGGAGCCGGGGCTTTCTCTTCAAGCTTTTTTTCTGGAGCGGGTCGCTCTTTAGCCTCTGGGACAGCGGCTTTTTCCCTGGATTTCTCCGCGGGCTTTTCGGCAGCCTTGCGCTTGGAGGGTTTGCCGACCTGATCGAGGTCGATTTTCCCCACTACTTTGAGCTGAGGCTTCTCCATCTCTTCTTCTTTCTCTGCTTTTTCCTCTTTGGGTTCTTCCTGGGGCTTAGCTTTCTCTTCTGGTTTTTCTTCCGCTTGGAGGGGAGCTGCCTCTTTTACCTCAGGCTTGGGCTCAGGTTTGGCTTCGGGCTGAGGTTTCGGCTGCGGTTTCTCCTCCGATACAGGCTCTTTGGCGGGTTCCTTGGTATCTGCTGGCTTCTCTTGGGAAGAAGGAGCTGAAACAGGGGTAGTTTGAGCGGGGGAGGAGGGCTCCTTGTCAGCAGGTTTCTGCTTAGCAGGGTTCTCCTCCATCCGATTGCGCAATTGCTCGATAGAGAGCGGATCCTTTTCCTCTTCTTCCTCCGCTGGAGGAGCAGGGGTTTCTGGTACCGCAGCACGCGCCTCTTCCTTGCGTCGCTCGGAGAGTTCTTCCGCCTTCTCTTTCATGAGTTTTTCGGAAGCAAACTCCTTGAGCAAGACATCATACTGCTCCGAGTTTAGCTTGGTGTTAGGCGAATTTTCGACCGCGTGCCCGTGATCTTCGAGATGATTCACGAGCATAGCGGTGCCGACGTTCAGCTCTTTAGCGACCTTAAACAATCGATAATATTGTTTCTTTCCTGCCATGCGATGAGGTTACAGAAGCTGTATTGCCTGGAAGCTTAGTTCGGTTAAATGGCAATACCTGCAAATATAATATATTACCTACAATTAAAGAATTTGCCCAGGCAAGTTGCCTGGGTATGATCTTCTGTTTTTCATGGACAAACCCCGCAGGACACGACAGAGCACGCTGCTCCTGGGTTCTGCGAGGTTTATCGTTCCTGTTTAGGCTACTTTTTCCTTGCGGGATCAAGCACCAAACGGGCGGAATGAACGGCCGAACTTGTACATCAACTCACTTAAGTCATAAGCATTTCGTTAAGCGTGGTTTATGCTTTTGTTTCGTCCATGTCTTCATCCTCGATTTCCTCGCTCTTTTCCACTTCTTCACTCTCCTCCGTTTCCGCGACCTCCTCTGCTTCTTCGGTCGCCTCTACGTCCGCGACTGCCTCCACTTCCTCGCTCTTTTCTACTTCTTCGGCTTCCTTTACTTCGGCGATCGCCTCTACTACTTCTGTAGTCTCTTCTACTGCATTGACCTCTTCCCCTTCCGCGACCGTTTCTACTTCTTCGGTTTCCTTACCCTCCTCTACTTCTGCGGTCTCTTTCCCTGCTTCGACTTCCTCCTGATCTTCGTCCTCACTGTCGTCTTCAAATTCAGCTTTCAAGACACGAAGCACCTCGCGGATGGTCTCCACGTCCAAATCGGTGCGGCGTACCAGTTCTTCCACAGAGAGGTCGAGCACGCTCAGGGCCGTGTCACAACCGATCCGCTTGAGCTCGTCGATGACCCATTGCTCGATCTCATCGTTGAACTCGTCCATGTCTACATCCTCTTCGTCAGGGTCCAATTCGCGGTAGACATCAATTTCGTAGTCTGTCAACTTGCTCGCCAGCTTGATGTTCAGGCCATTTTTGCCAATGGCCAATGAAATCTGGTCGGGTTTGAGGTACACCTGGGCCCGGCGGTTGTCCGTATCGAGTTTGATCGAAGAAATTTTGGCAGGACTCAGCGCGCGCTGAATATACAGCGATTCGTTGGAGGTATGGCTAATTACGTCAATATTTTCGTTGCGCAGCTCCCGGACGATGCCGTGGATGCGCGATCCTTTCATCCCCACACAAGCGCCTACGGGATCAATGCGGTCGTCGTAGCTTTCTACGGCCACCTTGGCGCGCTCTCCCGGTTCGCGGACGATGCCGCGCATGTGGATCAGGCCGTCGTAGATCTCCGGGACCTCCTGCTCGAACAGCTTTTCGAGGAAGAGGGGCGCTGCTCGGGAAATGACGACCCGGGGGTTGTTGTTCTTGGTGTTGACTTCCGTGACCACGGCCCGGAGGGTATCCCCTTTGCGAAAGCGGTCTTTGGGAATCTGCTCTTGCCGGGGCATCACCAGCTCGTTGTCTTCGTGCTGCACGAGGATCTCATTTCTCCACACCTGATAGACCTCCCCGACGATGATGGTGCCGATCATGTCCTCGTACTGCTCGACCATGGAGGCTTTTTCCAGGTCGCGTATCTTCTGGGTCAGGGTCTGCTTGGCCGTCTGCACGATTTTTCGCCCGAAGTCGAAGAAACTGATCTCCTCTGCCAATTCATCTCCTACCTCGTAGTCCTCGTCGATCAAGAGGGCCTGGCTAAGGGGAATCTGCCTGGACTCGTCTTCCAGGTCCAGGTCATCTACGACCTCACGCTCGCGAAAGCCTTGGATGTCGCCTTTGTCGACGTTGACGATGATGTCAAAATTCTCGTCCGAACCATATTCTTTACGAATCATGGTACGGAACACCTCTTCCAGGACTCCCATAAGGGTGGCCCGGTCGATGTTTTTGAAGCGCGAAAATTCAGAGAACGCTTCTACGAGGTTGATTTTAGGGTCTACAACTTTCTTCCTTGCCATTTCTGCTAAAAAACAATGATGACCTTGGACTCAGCTATGTCGCCAAATGCGATACGATGCTCGCCCGGAGGCCACGCATCAGCTGAGATATCTTTTTTCTTTTTTTTCTTCTTTGAACTGGGCTGTAGTTCGAGGCACAAATCATTTTCTGTGACCTCCAACAATTTCCCTCGCACAGTGCTCCCTTCATTTAGCTCAATCTCCAGGTGACGCCCTACATTCTGTACGTACTGCCGGTGTAGTTTGAGGGGAAACCCAACTCCAGGTGAGGAAACCTCCAGGCGATAGGGAAAATTCAGGTCTGATGACTCTTCCAGCTCTCGGCTCAGTTTGCGGCTTACGTCGGTACACTGAGACAAGCTGATGCCGCTGTCCGTATCCACCTTGATGCTCAATACGCTCTTTTTTCCCTGTCTGAGAGAAAGATCCACGATGAAAACATCAGGAAAATGAACCGCGATGGTTTCTTCGATGGTGCGCCGAAGGGTATCTGCCAACATATCAAAAAAATAAGGGAGTTGCCTCCCTTTCAGCGTCTCCGGTAATGATTAGTCAGGCAAAATTAGGAAATTTCCCTGGCATTTCAAATCATTGTCCACTCTTTCTCTAGCGTCGGCCAAAGGGAAGG
>CAZIVQ010000159.1:0-7576 GCA_964542415.1 uncultured Bacteroidia bacterium
CTGGGCCTGGGCTGTGTTGGTCACCACCTTATTCTCATTGAGAAACTGGTCGTATTGGGTGAAGCTCATCGAGTTCATGGTTGATTCTGGCAGCAAGCGCATTTGCGAGCGCCCCGTGATGGGCACGGTCTTACAGGCCACGGCCAGCAGGGCTATGGTGAGCAGCGCTATGAGTTTTTTATACATGGGATGAGAGTTTGAAGGGTAAAAAGGTTTGTTCAAGAAGATACGTAGCTTTTTGCCGAAAGCGAAGGGTCAGCGGAAGGCTAACTTGGATGCTGGCAAAAAAACTGCCAATTGCTTCCTTGAGACGTCAATTATAGCTTACGTCTCCCCGGAGCGTCCGTTTTGTTTTCATCCGTGTCACCTAGCCCGGTATTTGTCCCCCTTAATCGAGGACCACTAAGTAGGGTGTTTGAGGGGCAGGGTATATAATGGTCATACCCGTAACGGTGTCCTCTGTGATGCATCCAACGCCGGGCCCCTCAAGCGAGGCTTTTATTTTCTCATTAAACGGTAAAAAGATGAAACTACTAATTACCCTGTTACTTTGGCTTTACGGCCCGCAACCAGACCTGACCGGCCGGATCGAGCCTTTGGAATTACCAGAACAACGGTTCTCGCCTCGCAGCGAGCAGCCCCGCAATACCCTCAAAAACCCCAAGGCCCACGGTAACCACACCATTATTGTGATTGACGATACCCACTTCTTTCCGCCTTCAAATAATTAACCCACGATTTTTCCTTGCATCCACTCTTCCAAGCGGATCAGCTCGAAGTCGGAAGGGTCGTAAGGCGCATCGGGGTTGCTGCCTGCGGGTGCGGGTAGCCGCGAAGTTTTATGCAGGGTCTGCGCAAAGTCATAGTGCTGGTGCAGCCACCGTAGCAGCAATTGGATCAGTTGCCCCGGGCGATGCCCCACTTGCTTTTGTTGGGTGCGTTTCACGTACTGCTTCATGTTCATGATTTTGGTTTCCAGAATGTCCTTGTGGCCCAGTTCAAACAGCAGCATGATTTCCAGCAGCCGGATATAGACGCTCATCCCATAGCGGTCTGACAGCAAGGGGGGCGTATGGTCTAATTCGGCATAGGCCAACTGGAACTCCCCCAGCAGGAAGCGCACGCAGGCGTGAAAATAGTGCCATCGGGCTGCGAGGATAGGGGAGTTGTCAAAAAGGGGGTGCGCCAGGGCTTCATCTACCACCTTTAGGGCTGCGTCCACTTGCTGGTCATAAAACTCCAGCCGGAAGCGGAGTTCCAGCATCACCAGATAGTTCATTTCCTGGGGTTGGTAGCGTTGCAGCACCTCATCGGCATAGCTGCGGGCTTGCTCCAGCTGGCCGAGCTGGAGGGAGATCTTAGCCAGCTGGGCGTAGGCATTGGCCAGTTGCGGCGTAAGCTGTAAGGAAGGTGTTTTTTCTAGCAGGTCGAGGTATTGCTCCCCAAAGGCGCGGGCCTGCTCGAAGTTGCCCTGGACCTGGTGGTAGTAGTTTTCGGTGAGCAAGTACCCGGCGGCAACCTGGGGATGGGGAGTCTCTTGCTGGTGACGGTGCATTTGGTCGATTTTGGCCCGGACGCCAGTCATCTCTTTGGTTTTTAGGGTCTTATGTAGCAGGAGGTTGGCAATGTGCTTTTGCAGGATCTCATTTTCATTGATGAGGAAGAGGGTGCGGTTGCGTTGTAGAAGGTCTTCGGTTTGCCGGGCGTATTCTTTAACTGAGCTGCGGATGCTTTCGTGGCGGTAGAGAAGCAGCTCGGCCTGAAAGTGTTCCTGCTCCAGGTCGTAGCGGCGGGCCGTGGAGATCACCTGGTGCAGCAAGTTTCGGCTGGCCTGGTAAGCGCCACGACCTAGCAATATTTCGCCTTGTAGCAATTTTTTGCGGGCCTGTAAGCGGGCATTGATCACCGCAGAACGATAGCCATGGAGGCTTTTGTCTCGGAGGATCACATTCTCCAGCATCCGCTTAAGGCGGGATTTGGCCACGCGAAAGGTGTTATCGGGGGGATGGCCGTAGACTTTGTCAGAATAAAATTCTTCGGATTTCTCTGGATGCCGTGTAACTAGGTCAAAGAGTTTTTCCAGCTTCTCAAAGGCGAAAGCGCCGTTTTTAAGGCGCTGACGCAGGTGCTGAAGCTCCTGTTTGCGCAATTTGCGCAGGATATCGTAGATGAGGTTCATAGCTTCTCCGGTAGGGGAAATGGACAGAAGGTACAAAAAACGTGTAACCCAACTCAGGTTTTTTCGTGCCCCAGCTGGTAAAGTTTGTTTACTTTGGCCCCTTGTTAAGTAAGTGGATAGCCGGAATGAACACTTGTCTTACTTTCGAAACCGCGCCTTTTACGAGGCAAATGCCTTCCGGGGTTTGGAAATCTAAGATTCCCTGTTCAATTTTAGCCCTTATTATACTCATGTGTAGATCCCACCAGTAGAAATAGCCTATCGGTAAATATGCTACTTAGATTCGGTTTTGTCGTCTCCTTCCTCCTCTTGCTCGGGGTTGCCTCGGCGCAAGATGCGGGAAAACTAGCGGGAAAAGTCCTCGACCAAGAGGGAAATCCCCTGCCCTTCACCACGGTAGTGGTATATGAAGGCGAACTGGTCCGGTACGGTACCCAGACCGCTGATGATGGTACATTCAGTATCCAACCAGTGGCTCCGGGAATCTACAGAGTCGAGGCTCGCTACCTCCAGGGCCGCAAAGCCCTGGACAATGTGTCGGTCATCGCCAACCAGACCCGTAACATCACCCTGACCTTTGAGGAAGACATCTCCAAGACCCTCGACGAAGTCGAGATTTTTGGCAATCCGGTCTTTGAAAGGGATCCGGCGGTTACCACCACCCTCACCAGCGAAGATGTGCAAAACATCGGTACCCGGGATGTGGAATCTCTCGCGGCCCTTACTGCCGGGGTATACCAGTCCGATGAAGGCGACGGCAACCTGTCTATTCGGGGGGCGCGGACGGCCTCGACCGTCTACTACATCGACGGGGTGAAAATCCGGGGCCAGACCAACCTGCCGCAGGCTTCTATCCAGCAGCTGCAGGTCATCACCGGGGGTACCCCGGCCGAGTTTGGGGACTTTACCGGGGGGGTAGTCAACATTACCACCGCCGGGCCTTCGCCTGATTTTGTCGGGAGCCTCGAATTGGTCACCAGCCAGTACCTCGATGCCTTTGGCAAAAACCTCGCCGCCCTCTCGCTTAGTGGACCCCTGATCACCAAGACCCGCACCCTCGAAGGCACCGACTCAGAATATAAAACTTCTGTCCTCGGCTTTTTTTTCAACGCGGAGGTGGATTACGAAATGGACCAGGACCCCGCTGCCTTGGGGATCTACAAGTTGCAGGACGAGGCGCTCGCAGACCTCCAGGAGAGGCCGGTACAAGTATCCGGCGATGGCCGGACTTTCTTCAGCCGCGCCAACTTTGTTAAAGGCGACCAGCTCGAGCAGATCGCCGCTAAGCAGAACAATGAGAACTTCCGGGCCAGGGGCCTGATGCGCCTCGATTTTCAGCCCGCTGACAATGTCCTTTTCAAAGTAGGGGGAAACTATGAGTATATCCTTACCGACAACTGGGGCATTAGGTCTAGCCTCTTTGCGCCCGATCGCCAAAACCAGTTTGAAGGGGGCTACTACCGGGGCTGGGCCCGCTTCCAGCAGTCCTTCTCCGGTGGCAAAGATGCCCTGGTCAAGAATTTCTTTTACTCCATCCAAGCGGACTATTCGCTCTATCAGCGACGGTTTCAAAACCAAGTACACGAGGAAAACCTCTGGGATTATGGCTATGTGGGCAAGTTTGAGTTTGATGAAGTGCCTCGCTACGGCTACGTCTCCAATCCTGGCCCAGATGATCCGCTCTCTTCCGGCCCTTATTGGCGGACCCTTGGTTACGCCTTCGAAAACCTTCGGTTTGATCCGAGCGATACCCGCAACCCGCTCTATGCCAATTACAACAACACCATTTTTAACTACGCAGCTGAGAATGGATTGACCAATATCCCGGAGATAACGGGAACCTTTGACCCCGTTACCTTCGGGTTGAGCAACCTCAACGACCTGGCCTTTCGGCAGGGAATTGTGAACGGCAGTAGTCCCGGGGGCATCTACTCGATCTTTAGCGGCATTGGCTCCAACTATGGGAGCTACGTCAAGTTTGATTTCGAGCAGTTTCGCCTGACCGGACAAACCACGGCTGAGATTAAAGGCCACAACTTGAAAGCAGGCTTTGAGTTCGAGCAGCGGACCGAGCGCTATTATGGGCTTAATGCTCGTTCGCTTTGGAGTTGGGCCCGGCAGTATTCCAATTTTCACCTGCTCAACCTCGAAGACGATCCCTCGCAGTTTGTCTATGGCACCATTGATGGGGAGTTCAACGATACCATCTCCGTCTCCCGTCGCTATGCTGGTTCAGACCAGACGACTTTCGACCGCAACCTGCGAGAAGCTTTGGGCTTCCCTGTTGACGGGACCGACTACATCAATACCGACGCCTACGGCCCGGATTTCTACCAGCTCAACTGGTTCAGTGCTGACGAGCTGCTGGCTGATGGCATTGGCCCGGTGAGTTACTATGGCTTTGACTATCTGGGCAATAAGCAGCCTCAGGTAGACGCCCAGTCCTTTTTTACCGATGAAAACCGGCCGCAAAATGCGTTTTCGCCAACCTATCTTTCGGCCTTTTTCCAGGATAAATTTGAGTTCGAAGACATTATTTTCAACGTGGGCTTGCGGGTAGACCGCTTCGACGCTAACCAGCAGGTGCTCAAAGACCCCTTTTCGCTCTACCCGACCTACTCGGCGGCGGAAGTGGCTTCAGGACAGCTGGGGCTGCCGAGCTTCAGCCTGCCTACCGGCATTGGAGATGACTTCGTGCCTTATGTCGACAATGAGACCAACTTCTCGGAAGTCATTGGCTATCGCAGTGGCGAGAGCTGGTTCACCGCCAATGGCACGCCGGTCTCTTCGGCGGTGATTGCCCAGACTTCGGGTGGGCGGCCGATACCAGCCCTGCGGGACGATAAGGTGGCGGCGGAGTCTTTTGAGGACTACTCCCCCCAGACGGTCTTCATGCCTCGGATTTCCTTCTCTTTCCCGATCTCAGACGTAGCCCTTTTCTTTGCTCATTACGACGTACTGTCTCAGCGCCCAGGACAGATCTCCCCGGTTTCAGGCTCTCTGCTCGCCGGACAGGTTTCGGACTATGCTTTTCTGGAAAATCGGCCCAGTACTGACGTAAACAACCCCAACCTCAAACCGGAGATCACAGTTGACTATGAGGCGGGTTTCAAGCAGAAAATCGGCACCTCCATGGCCCTGACCATGTCGGCTTTCTACCGGGAGCAGCGGGACATGATCCGTTTCCGGCGCTTCACCAACGCTTATCCTTTCTCCTACGATACCTACGACAACCTCGACTTCGGTACGGTCAAAGGATTTTCCTTTACCTACGAGATGCGCCGGACCTACAATGTGAAGCTGCGGGCTTCTTACACCTTGCAGTTTGCCGATGCCACCGGTTCGAGCTTTAGCTCTGCCCGGAGCGTGGTCAACTTTCTTGAAGGGGTAGGGGTGCTGCGCAATACCTTGCCCACCGACCTCGATCAGCGGCACCGGGTACAAACAAACATTGACTACCGCTTTTCCGGGCGGCGCATGGGCCCCGCCATAAACATGGGCGAAAGGAGCATTTACCCGCTGAAAAACTTCGGGGTAAACCTCACCGGCATCATCGGTTCTGGCCTGCCTTTTACCAAGAATGCCGTCGCGGTCCCTTCGGTAGCGAGTGGCATCAACATCGTAAACCGGGTGCAAGGTACGCCTAACGGAGCCCGCCGCCCCTGGCAGTTCCGGGCTGACCTGCAGATCGACAAAAGTTTCACCCTCGGGGGCAAAAGCAAAGCAGATGGCTCTTCCGGCCGCATCTACGACTTCAATGTCTACCTGCTCATGCTCAATGTCTTCGATACCCGCAACATGGTAGGGGTGTACCGATACACCGGTCTGCCCGACGACGATGGCTTCCTGGCCAGCGACAGTGGCGAACAATTTACGGTCTTACAAGTGGATCCGGAGGCCTTTGTCGAACAGTACAACATTCGCCTGCAGAACCCCAACAACTATTCCCAGCCTCGGCGGGTACGCTTAGGGGTGCAGTTTAGCTTCTAAAGAACCTCTTTTTCAGGGGCCAGTCTGTGGGCTGGTCATGAGTAGAAAATTTCAGACTGAACCTATACTGGAACGCCGCCATGGCGGCCTTCCTGCAAAGCAAGCTATAAAGATATGAATCCTATTAGGTTAAGCGCTTGGATATTGGTCCTGTTGTTTCTGGTGCCTGTCCTGGCCCATGCGGAGGCTCCCGTAGGCGTCAAGCGCAAATCCGCCAACGGATACCGAATTTCCAGCAGTTGCCTGCAACCCAGTGCATCGGCCCAGCTGGACATCAACAACGTGCGAGCCCTGCTCCACAACGGGGGCGATATGTGGTGGGACCTCGTAGGGGATCCTCGCTACGAGATTCCCAAAGGCTCCAACCGCCATTCCATGTTTGCCAGCTCCCTTTGGGTAGGGGGATTTGACGATGCCAGTCAGCTGCGCGTAGCCGCCCAGACCTACCGGCAGTCGGGGGTCGACTTCTGGCCCGGGCCGCTCACCGGCGGGGCCAGCGGCGGAGATGCGTCTACTGACCCGGAGACCTGTGAAACCTGGGACCGCATGTTTAAGATCAACAAGTCGGAAATCGACGCCTTCCGGGCCGACTTTTCCGACAATGGCGTCATCGATGAGCCAGGCGACTACCCCAACGTCTTCAACTGGCCAGCCACGGGCGGACAGCTCGGCCTCGACCGGGATGCTAATGGCACCCTGCTCGAAGCTTTTCGCCCTGACGGGACGGTGGTCTATGCGGCCCCCTTCGAAGACGTCGATGGCAACCCCTTCGAGTACAACCCTGCCGGAGGTGATTATCCTAAGATTGATGGGGATCAGGCCATATGGTGGATCATCAATGACAGAGGAAACGTTCACACCGAGACCGGCGGGGAGCCCATCGGGGTGGAAATTCATATGATGGCCTTTGCTTTTACTACCGCCAATGCCGTCAATGACATGACTTTCTACCGGCAAACGGTCATCAACCGGGCCAGCCAACCCTTGAACGAAACCTACATGGGCCAGTGGGTGGACTCGGACATCGGTTTTGCTTTCAATGACTACGTAGGCTGCGACACAGTTCGAGGTTTGGGGTTTGGGTACAATGCCACGGCCGTAGACGATGGAGCCAATGGCTATGGACCCAACCCGCCCGCTTGTGGGGTGGACTTCTTCCAGGGACCCCTGGCCGACCCAAATGATGGGGTAGACAACGACAAGGACGGCATCATCGACGAACCAGGCGAGACCATCATCATGTCCAAGTTTGTCTATTACAACAACGATTTCTCTCTCACTGGTAACCCCGAGGTGTCGAACCATTACTATGGCTACCTCACCGGCTTCTGGAAAGATGGAACCCCCATCGTAGAAAACTACCGCAACGGCGCGGGCGAAGGGAATGGTTATGGCCCTTCCAGTGCG
>CAZIVQ010000160.1:0-7540 GCA_964542415.1 uncultured Bacteroidia bacterium
ACCAGAATGCCCGAGTCGGGAGAAAGGGAGCGGATGAGACGGATGTCTTCAACCGTAAAAGCCCCGGGAGCATGGTAGTCGATGATCACCACGTCTGGCTGATGCTGCTCAAGCTGGGTTTTGAGTTCGTGGCTGTGCCGGGCCTCTCCCACTACCTGTAGGTGCTCATAGGCGGCCGTCACGGCTTTGATGCCCTCCCGGACCAAGAAAGCCGCGTCAGCAAGTACGATAGATAATTCGGACATGAGAAATATCAGTTGGGAGGGTAATGTTAGGCACTATTTAGACTGAATCAAAATTAACAACCAATGAAAAGAAAGATTGTTTGCCAGGAGGTCAGGGCTGAGGCCCAGTCCGCAGGCCCTGCGGGGGCTATTTGGCAGCCAGTATGTTAGTGTAAAAAACTCGGCCGAGTTGAATATTTATTGTGTTGGATAGTATATATTTTGACTTAAATGGTTAAGGCGGTTGCCGGTGCCCATCTCTTGCTGCCAGGGGGAAACGTGGCAAGCAAGTCGCACCAGTAGGTAGCCTTGGCCAGCGACACTCCGTTTACTTGCTGCCAATACCGCATGAAAGGTTCCTGGTTTTTTGCCCGCATAATTAGCATGATCCTCACTAGCTGGCTCCTGTATGGAGCAGAAAGCCTGGCCCAGCCAGCTTGCCCGGTCAGCAGCCTCACCCAACAGTTGCAGGCAGTCGGGGCCCCGGCAGTGGCGGCGGTAGGGGTAGAAGGATGCCGGGACCTGCGCTGGGACATCCACCGTACCGGAGACCTCAGCCAACCAGCTACGCTGGCTCTTCAGGTAGGCGGTACCGCCCAGCCAGGGCTAGACCTGCCTCTGCTGCCTCCTCAAGTCACCTTTGCGATTGGAGAAGATTCGCTCTCCTTCACCTGGGCCATCACCGCAGATGGCCAGCCGGAAGGAGCGGAGTCCCTCCAGCTCATGCTCTCCTATGCGGGCTGCGGCGTCCTGTTGCAAGATACCGTCAACGGCTGGCTACAAGACCCGCCTGCCGTCCAGGCCGGACCCGATACCGCCGTTTGTCAAGGCGAAACCCTTCAGATCGGGGCGGGGGCCACTTTTCCGGGCCTGACCTATCAGTGGCAGCCGGCCCAGGAACTGGATGCGCCATCAACCCATAGGCCCTACCTGCAATCGCAAAGCCCCGGCTGGCACTTGCTCCGGGTAGAAGCACAGGACAGCCTGGGCTGCACGGCCCAAGACACCTTGCTGGTACAAATTCATGCCATGAGCCTCGCTCTCCAGCTGCAGGATCCGCAGTGCGCCGCCTCAGGTACCGGCAACGCCCAGGTCGACATTACTGGGCATCCGCCCTACACCATCACCTGGTACGATGACCAGCAGCAGGTGATTTCCCATGTTTCCCAGCCAACCCCGGTGGCCAGTTTGTCGGGGTTGAATGGGGGAGACTATGCCATCGAAGTCCGCACTTGGCATGGCTGCCAGCAAGAAGTAAACTTTACCCTGGGACACGATTCCCTACAGGTCGTGCCAGCTTGGCTCAGCAGCAGCTGTCAGCCAGACAACGGAGAAATAGCCGTGGCGACCCAGGGAGGCCTTCCTCCTTATGAGTTTTCCCTGGATGGCGCGAACTGGACGTTCGATTCGCTGTTCACTGCCCTGCCGCCAGGGACCTACCCCCTCCAGGTGAGAGACCAAGCAGGGTGTGGTTGGGACAGTGCGGTCGTGGTGCCTGCTGGGCAGGTCTTGCATTGGCACCAGGTCCAGAACCAAGCAGCCAGTTGCGAAGGCAAGGCAGACGGGCAGCTCATCCTGGCGGGCCGGGGGGGTACCTTGCCCTACAGCTATGCCCTCGACAACCAGGGGTTTCAGGGCAGCGCCGGCTATACCAGCTTAGCTGCCGGATCCTACCTGGCCCGGCTGCGCGATGCCCGCGGTTGCGAGCTGGATACGCTGCTGGTGGTGGATGCGCCAGACCTGCTCAGCTTGGTGGTTGACAGCGCCGGCACGCCCACCTGCGAAGGGGAAACCGATGGCTGGGTGCAGCTCCGGGGTTTCGGAGGCAGCCGCCCGTTTGCTTTCTCCCGCCCCCCCGCTCCCGCTCAGGCCGATTCGCTCTTCACCGGCTTAGCCGCTGGTCCCCAGGTATTCTGGCTGGAAGATGCACAGGGCTGTGGCGATTCGGTAGCGGTTGACCTGGAAGCTCCGGAACCCGTAACCCTGACTGTACAAGCCCAGCAGGCTCCGACCTGTGCGGGGCAGCAAAACGGCAGCTTGCTACTTTCTGCCACAGGACCAGCCTCTCCCTTCCGATTTGCCCGCAGTGGCGGAGCCTGGCAGCCCGATTCATTGTTTACTGGCTTGGGAGCCGGTGCGCAGGTGTTGGTGGCAGAAAATACCTTGGGATGCCGGGATACCTTGCTGGTAACCCTGACGGCCCCCGCCCCCTTGCACCTACCTCAGGTTACCTGGGTTCCCCCCGCCTGCGCCGACGGGGATGGCGAACTTACCCTCTTTCCCGCCGGCGGCAATGGCGGCTGGGAAGTCTCCTGGGCCGGAGGGCCTTATTTGTCCCAAACCCACTTTTCTGCCCTGGCAGCCGGTAGCTATCCCCTGCAAATCCGGGACAGCCTCGGCTGTGAGCTTGATACTTTGCTCCGGTTGGACGAACCCAGCCCGATTTACCTGGAGCCATACGATTGGCAGCCCCCCGCCTGCGCCGGGGAAGCAACCGGGACCCTTGACCTGAGCGTGCGCGGAGGCCATTCTCCTTACCGATACCGGTTGATGGGCCAAGCATGGCAGGACAGTGGCTACTGGTCGTCTCTCCTGGCAGACAGTTTGTGGCTGGAAATCGAGGATCAGGCAGGTTGCCGGTGGGATACCCTTCTGGGGGTGAACACGCTCGCTCCCTTGCGCCTTCGCCTGGTCGAATTGCGGGAGGTAAGTTGCCAAGGAGGAAACGACGGGGCGATAGAGGTCCAGGCCCAAGGCGGGCAGGCTCCCTATCGCTACCGGCTCGACCACCTGAGCTGGGGGCCGGGCGGGGCTTTTGCGGGCCTGTCGCCAGGGAGCTATTCGCTCAGCCTCCGCGACACAGCTGGCTGCCGCTTCGATACCACCCTGGTGATTGGAGAACCGGACAGCTTACAGCTTCACCTGGAGGCCCTCGACTCTATCAGTTGTGCGGGAGCGGCAGACGGCCGCCTGCACCTGAGGGGGATGGGGGGGCGCCCCCCTTATGAATATGCCTTGACAGGGCAAGCTTGGCAAGGCCCAGGGGTGTTTGAAGGCCTGGGGCCAGGCAGCTATCAGGTCCTGCTGCGAGATGTGGCAGGCTGCGAAGAGCAGGCCGGGCCCTGGACCCTGCTGGAGCCGGTGCCCTTACAGGCCAGCGCCGAACTGCGGCCGAGTTGCGCGGGAGAAGCCACCGGGGAAATCCGCTGGCGGGTCAGTGGCGGGCGTTTGCCTTACCATTTTTCCTGGGAAGACGATCCCCAATGGACCGCCCCCTGGCGACTGGACCTGGACGGAGGGGCTTATGCGATGCGCGTCACAGATGGGAGGGGCTGTCAACTCGATACCGTAGCCTTGGTCGAATCCCTCGATCCCATTGTCATCACCCTCATCGACCAGGGCGATGCCTACTGCCGCAAAGACAACGGCTGGCTGACCGTGGTGGCCCTGGGTGGGGTAGGAGGCCCTTACCTGTACCATTGGGACGGGCAGACCGGCAGTGCCAGTCGGCGAGTGGGCCTGGCCCCGGGCAGCTATGAGGTCGTGGTGGCAGATTACCACGGCTGCGAAGCCCAGGAAACGTATGAGGTGCAGGAAGAACCCGCGCCGGTCGCGCAGTTTACCCTAGATCCCGCGGGCCCGGTTCTGCACGGCCTACCGGCCGTGGTCCAATTTTCCAACCAAAGTGAGCATGCGGTCCGCTATGAATGGCAATTTGGCGATGGCCAAACGGCGGCAGACCTCGAGCCGGGGCATGCATACCAGGTTGCCGGGGAATACGAGATCAGCCTGGTCGCCTGGGACATCTGGGGCAGTTGCTCCGACACGGCTATCTACCAGCTGACGGTCGTGCCTACCCTTGCGGTCTGGCTGCCCACCGCATTCTCGCCAAATGGAGACGGGCACAACGATACCTGGGCGGTACAAGGCCCGGCCATTGAGCGCTGGCAGGTGCGGATTTTCAATCGTTGGGGGCAGGAAGTACGGTTCTTGCAGCAGGAGCCGTGGGACGGGCGCGGGCAAACAGGTACGCCTTTGGCCACGGGGGTGTATGGGTTTGAGTTACAAGCTGAGATGCTCGACGGTACCTCCTACCGGCGGGGAGGCACCTTGCATTTGTTGCGATAAGGGGATTTTTTTTGGAGGTAAAATGGATGGGGGACTTAGCTGGTGCCGGTATTTTTCTTTAGTTTACTTGGTGACTAAGGCAAAAACCTTGATTTTTGTGTGCCGACCGGCCAAGTGCCTCGTTTTTTCTATGGAGCCACGCTCGCCAGACATACTGAAACCTTCCGATCAGGTAGCCGACATCTTTGAATCGGATGAAGCCTTTATTCGCTTTGCCTCCTCGGTCGCCTTGATCATGGGCGGGCTGGTGTTGCTGGGGGTGCTGCTATGCAAGCTGCTCGGCTGGAACCTTTGTCTGCTGGACTGGGTGCCCGTGTTGGGGGGGCTGGATATTTTCCGGGGAGAACTGCTGGCCATCAATTTTCCCCTGGCTCTGTTGATTCTGGGGATCGGCATGAGGTTGTTTACCGGCTTTGGTTGGACCACCTGTGTGCTGCTGCTTTGGGTGCTGCTGGGCGGATTTTTGGCCATGGCCTACGTGTTAAATTCATACCGGGACTGGTATTTTGAGCAGATCGCCAACGAGCAAATCTATGCCGCTGATTATCCCCTGCTGGAATCCATCGTGGTCAACCTGAGTTTGGCCCTCTTTTGCTTGCTGGCTATTTGGTACCTTATGCACCCGGCGGTGCGAAAATTGTACTGGAACTCCAGGTTACCCGCTGCTCGCGATGCTTCGGCTCCGGAATAAGCCTATTCTTCGAATCAAACGGAGGTTTTCTGCCTCTCCCCAATCTTTTCTCGTATTATGAGCCATCTGATTGCCCCTTCTATCCTTGCCAGTGATTTTGGGCACCTGGATCAGGAAATAGCTATGCTGAACCGCTCTGAGGCGGATTGGATTCATTGCGATGTCATGGATGGGCGCTTTGTGCCTAATATCTCATTCGGCTTTCCGGTTATTGCAGCGGTCAAGCAGGTGGCAAAAAAGCCCCTCGATGTCCACCTGATGATCATGGACCCAGACCCTTACCTCCCCGGCTTTCGGCAGGTGGGAGCCGATATCCTGACGGTCCACCAAGAAGCCTGTCCCCACCTCGATCGCACCGTACGGCTTATCCGTGACGAGATCGGCATCAAGGTAGGCGTGGCCATCAACCCTGCCACGCCCCTGAGTAGCCTGGAGCACCTGCTTCCCCTACTTGATGTGGTCAACCTCATGACGGTTAATCCCGGTTTTGGCGGGCAACGGTTTATCGATTATTCTTACGAAAAGATTCGCAGCCTGAAAACCATGATCCAGGAAAAAGGCCTCGCTACCCTGATCCAGATCGACGGCGGGGTCAACCTCGAAAATGCCCCTAAGCTGCTGGCGGCAGGGGCAGATGTGCTGGTGGCCGGTAGTTTTGTCTTTCGTGCCGAGGATCCCCTTCAGACCATTGCCGACCTCAAGCACCTGCAAGGCACCCCAGACTCTTTGAGCTGAGTACTTTTTTCTTCCTTTGTTTCTCTGTGAGCTTCCCTACCTGGCGCTTGTTCGGACAAGATGCGCCAGCCAGGGTACCATTGGCGCAACTTTTGCGTTACTTCCAGTAAGAACTTAATTGTATCGGGCTGGATTTTTTAGCCCCTAAATTATTTATTCCGGTCAACTCTTCTTTTCTCCCCTCATGCACCTGACCATCCTAAAACCCATTCGTTTTTCTTAGCTTTTCGCTAAATCCCTCCGCCCCATATGTTAATTATATTTTTCGCCCTCACCATCCTTATTCTCTTGCATTGCTTGCTCCTGGCTTCCAGCTTGTTGCAACATGCGCCCATGGCCAAGGCTTGGTTTTCCTGGCTACAGGTGGGCGGGATGGTGTTAGCAGGGATCATTGCGTTGGCCCTGCAAAGCTGGGTGTGGCTCGTCGCAGGGTTTGGTATCTATTGCCTGGTTTTGGCGGGAGAAATGGCTTTTCGGGCCTGGCATGCCCACCGGTCGCTTTCGCCCCTTTTTCCCGTGAACCTCCTGATGGTGCTAGGCGCAGTGGTCGCCCTTACTACCCAAGTTTGGTGGGTATTCGTCCTGAGCTACGCGGGGTACTGGTTGCTGTCTTTGGTTATCGGTAAGCGGCTGCTACAAACCAAGATGCATTCCTCTACCTGAAAGCATGCCCCCTAAATGTAGAAATTCCGTAGCTTTCCTGAAAACCTGGAAAGATGCGCTTCTACCTGCTTCTCATCTGGCTAAATTTCCTGTTCGCTTTGGCTGCAACGGCTCAAGGCTAGTGCTTGCGGAGCTAAATTCCCAACCAAACCTTGCCCTTTTTCTGCGGTACTGCGTCAAAAAGTCCTCACACAGCTGTCAGAGCTCGCAGTAATCGCCGTCATCTGCGAGGTTTTTGCAAGGATAGCGCCAGGTGAGGCCATCACCGATCATACTGTCGGAAGGCTCTGGCCCCCAGGTGCCGGCCGGATAGCCATAGAGGGGCATGGCATCGTCGTTTTCCCAGGTCTCGATGATGGGGTCGATGAAGGCCCAGGCGGCTTCTACGGCGTCGCCCCGCGCATAGAGTGTCGCGTCACCCTGCATGGCATCGAGCAGCAGGCGTTCGTAGGCGCTGGGCAGGTAAGCCTCGGACAAATCGCCATAGTGAAAGTCCATGTTGACTTTTTCTACCCGAAATCCCGCCCCCGGGACCTTCATGCCAAACTTCATCAGGATACCTTCATTGGGCTGAATGCGAATCACCAGCTGGTTGTACAGGTGATCGAAGCCGCAGGTGTCAAGAAATAGCCGATGGGGAGTTTCCTTGAAGTGAATCACGATCTCCGTGACGCGGGTGGGCAAGCGCTTGCCGGTACGGATGAAGAAAGGCACCCCGCCCCAGCGCCAGTTGTCGATGAAAAACTTCATGGCCACGAAGGTCGGGGTGCGGGACTCGGGATCTACCCCTTTTTCTTTCCGATACCCCTTCACCGCTTCGCCTTTCACGGTGGAGGCCAGGTATTGGCCGCGGATTACCTGCTCGGCCACCTGCCCGGCCTCGATGGGACGCAGGGACTGAAAGACCTTGAGGGTTTCGTTTCGGAGGGCGTTTGCCTCTATCACCGTCGGTGGTTCCATGGCCACTATGCCCACCAGTTGGAGCAGGTGATTTTGCAGCATGTCGCGCATGGCTCCCGAACCGTCGTAATACCCACCGCGATCCCCCACGCCGATGTCTTCGGCTGAGGTGATCTCCACGTGGTGGATGTAGTTGCGG
>CAZIVQ010000161.1:0-7500 GCA_964542415.1 uncultured Bacteroidia bacterium
TGGCCTCTCCGCATGCGGCCGGGGCTTTGCTCTTGCTCGCCGAAGCCTTCCCTACCCTCACCGGCTACGAACTGATGCTGGCCCTCTACCAGTCGGCCACGGACCTGGGGGTAGCAGGAGAAGATGATACGTATGGCAATGGCATGATCAACGTCAAGGCGGCTTATGACTTGCTCATCGCGCAGGGAAATAGCCCGGTAATCCCTGATAACAGCAACAACGCCCTGGCTGAGACCGTGCTCAACCTCGAAGACCTCTATTGTGATGCAGCGCCTTCGCCCATTTTTGTATTGGGTAATGCTGGCGATGGGAACCTCACCTCGGCCCGCATTGCCTACTCGGTGGGGAACATCGTCGATACCATTGACTGGACGGGCATCCTGCCCCCGGCGGGCTCCGAGATCATTCCGCTGCCTGCTCTGGCTTTGCCTGCCGGGGGGTACCAGCTTCAATTCGAAGTATTGGAACCCAATGGCACGGACGATTACTACTTTCTGGATAACACACTTTCGCGTAATTTCTCCATTTCCTCCGGCCAGGCCCCGGTGACCACCTCCGCCACGATCTGCAACAACGGGCAGGGCCTGCTCACCGCCTCCACCGGGCAGGGGACCATTCGCTGGTACGATGCGGCGGTAGGGGGCAACGTGGTCGGAAATGGCAATGCCTTCATTACCCCTACCCTTTCGGCCAGCACCACTTACTACGCAGCAGCGGTGGAGGACAACCAGGTAGGCAAAACCTCTTTTGGAAACCAAGGCGAATTTGCCACTACTGCGGGCGATTACCTCATTTTCGATGCCCAATCGACCTTTACCTTGTCCTCGGTCCGGGTGCTAAGCCAAGCCGATGGCAACCGTACTTTCGAGTTGATCAATGGCAACGGGCAGTTGCTCGAAAGCAAAACCCAATACCTCAACCTGGGCGATACCCGGGTGACCCTCGACTTCGACGTCCCGGCGGGGCAAGACTACCGCTTGCGCTTGGCAGGCAACGCCAACCTGTACCGGGATTTTGAAGGGACGTTTCCCTACGAAGTGCCGGGCGTGGTCTCGATCAAGGGCTCCAACCTGAGCCAGGGCGGGAACCCGGTCTATGCCTATTTTTACGATTGGGAAATCGTCTCGCAGATATGTAACCGGACGCCGGCTTTTGCTACGGTCGCGGGGAGCGGAGTCGAAGCCAATTTCTCGGCAGTCGACACGGTCAACCTCAATTCCTCGGTGCAATTTACCGATGCTTCGACCGGCGCAGCCTCTTACAGCTGGGACTTTGGCGATGGCAGCAGCAGCACGGATCCCAATCCGCAGCATACCTATACCACAGCGGGGACCTACACGGTGACCTTAGTGGTGACGGCGGCCAGCGGCTGTACAGATGTATTTACTGAAGAAATCTTGGTTTCTGACCCCTTGTCTTCCAATGAGGCCGCTATGAGCGAAGCCGGGATGGTCTTTGCCTTCCCCAATCCTACTTCGGGCGAGGTGCAACTGCTGCTGGACCTGAAGGGGTCAGGCAGCGCCCACTTGCAGATAATGGATTTGATGGGGAAAGAAGTCTTGAACCTGGGAAGCGGCTACCCGCTCCAAGGTAAGGCGAGCCTGAACCTGCAAAGTCTCAGCAATGGGGTCTATTTCCTGCGGATAGTCACTCCACGGGGACAACTGACGCACAAGCTGATCAAGCGATAGCCTTATACTTACCGGGCCGTAGCGGCGGGAGGTTTTTTGATCAGGTAGTAGCCTGCAAGACCTTTGGCCCTCCGGTCCGGTTATTTTTTTGTTTTTTGCAAATCAGGCCGCTTGTCATGTCTCCGAGACCAGGGGCAGCATGCCGGTTTTATTCTCCTTCTACCGACTGAAGTCTTCACCTATTCAATTCGATGCAACGCTTACGTTTTTTTCTCTGCTTAGCTGCCTGCTTGCTACCGGTCCTCAGGGGCTATGCTCAAGCAGATATCACCCCTGCAAAAATTGGGGTTAACCTACAAGCGGCCATCAAGGCCGATCCACAAGGGACCTACCCAGTGAATATTTTGCTGGCAGACCAGGTCGATGTGCTGGCCCTGCACCGGGATTTTCAGCAGAAGCGTAGCCCGCTGGCTGACCGGGGCTACACGGTGGTGACGCAGCTCCAGGCTAAGGCCGAAGCGACCCAAGGACCCCTGCTTGCCTACCTGAAGCAGGCCCCCGGAGCCAGTGCCATCCAGCCTTTCTGGATCACCAACCTGGTCATGGCCCGGGTCGATGCCGCCACTGCCAATGGCTTGGCGCTGCGATCAGAAGTAGCGGGGATATACCTCGACCTGCCGTTGGAGCCCATGAAAGCAGTAAGCAGAGCCCACGCCGCTCCCAAATCGGTAGCGGGGCATGAGCCTGGCCACGACTTGATCGAAGCGCCTGCGGTCTGGGCCCGCGGCTATACCGGGGCCGGTCGCAAGGTGCTGATCATCGATTCGGGGGTGCAGGGAGAGCATCCCGCGTTGTCACGAAATTTCCACGGCCATTATGTGCCGGTAGATGAAGCCTGGTTTGACGCCAATGGCTCTGAGTTCCCCAAAGACTGTGACCTCGGGGTGCATGGTTCGGCCGTTACCGGCTGCGTCCTAGGCCTGGATCGCATCAGCAATGATACCATCGGGGTGGCTTTCAATGCCGAATGGATGGGCGCGCCGGCCATCACCGAGAGCGGCGACGGCTGCGGCAACCAATTTTCGGTCGCCGCCATGCAGTGGGCCCTGGATCCGGACAACAACCCGGCCACCAGCGATGACCGGCCCGATTTTGTCAATGCCTCCTTTGGGCTTGATTTTGATAACATGACCCCGCAGCAGTGTACCGGACTCTGGAGCCAAACCCTCACTGCCCTGGAGGCCGCTGGGATCGGGGTGGTGTTTGCTGCGGGCAACGATGGCGATCAGGGCGCTTCGACCATTGGGGTGCAAGCTGCTATTGCCAATGGCTTGGTCAATTCTTTCTCCGTAGGCTCTATCAACCCCAACAGCCTGCAATGGTCTTCCTTTTCCAGCCAGGGTCCGACCATCTGTGCGGATTCGGGAGCCCTGGCCATCAAACCGGAGGTGACGGCTCCAGGTGAGCAGGTGCGCACCGCAGGCCTAACCGGCTACCAGAGCATCATGGGTACTTCATTTTCGGCCCCTTACGTCACCGGGGCGTTGCTTTTGCTCAAGGAGGCCTTTCCCACCCTCAGTGGCGAAGACCTCAAATTGGCCATTTACTTTTCGGCGGTGGACCTGGGCCCGGTAGGCGAAGACAATAAGTATGGCAATGGCCTGGTCAATGTCGATGCTGCTTTTAATTATTTGGTCAACCTAGGCCATACGCCCCAGGCTATTCCCCAAACCCAAAATGCCTTGCTGGTGGATGTGCTAGGGGTATTTGCGCAGAATTGTGACCCGGCTATCACGCCCCGAGCTTTGATCCGCAACCAGTCAGCCTCGCCGATGACCTCGGCTGTGATCGAGTACCGGTATTCTGATGGCACCACTGGCAGCTTCAACTGGAGCGGCAACCTGGCGGAAGGGCAAGAGGAATTGGTGGCGCTGCCCGCCACGACCTTGCCCAACGGCCAGTACGAAGTGGTGGTCGAAATCACCCAGGTAAATGGACAACCCGACTATTACTACGTCGACAACCGCTTGTCCCGCACTTTCACCGTGCGTCCCGAGGAAAATACCGAGATTCCGGTGACCACAGCCTGCATCGGAGCGGTGAGCCTGCTGGCGGCTGTGCCTGACTCGACCAACCGCATCATTCGCTGGTACGATGCGCCGGTTTTTGGGAACTTACTGGATGAAGGACCGATCTTGATGGTACAGCCGCTGGTGGCAGACCGGACCTTCTATGCCGACGTACTGCGCAAGGACCGCGTAGGCATGAGCGATCCTTTTGACGGCAATACCTTCCCGGCTTTCAGCAGCAGCTCTTTCCTGGAATTCGACGTGTTTTCCACCATCACGATCAACTCGGTGAAGGTGTACACCGACCAGCCGGGGATGCGCACCATTCAGGTGGTGCGTCCTTCAGACGGGTTTCTGTTGATCAGCCGACAGGTGAGCATTCCCCAAGGGGGCTCCCGGATCAACCTGGGAGTGATCGTGCCTCCGGGCGAAGGCTATCAGATGAAGGTAAGTGGCAACCTGAACCAGCTGTATTCTACCCTGACCAATTTTTCTTTCCCTTACGAAATCCCCGGGGTCATGGTGATCAACGGGGGAGAGCCGAGCTTCTACAACATGTTTTATGACTGGGATGTGTCCTACAGCACTACCTGTGAGCGCATTCCGGCTACGGTAGAGGTGGGGCTGGGCAGTGTGCTTCCGGCCTTTACCCCGAGCCAGATCCTGGTAGACTTGCAGGTGGACCCTACGGTAACTTTTACCAACAACAGCCAGCTGGCGACTGACTACCTATGGAACTTTGGCGATGGGGCCACCAGCACGGATGCCAGCCCGACCCATACCTACACCCTTCCCGGCACCTACAAAGTGGGCTTGTCGGCTATTACTGCCAATTGCAGCGCGGCTGATTCGGCCATCATTGAGGTGGTGGGCGATCCGCTGACGAGCAACGAGCTGCCAGCAATGCCGGGTCAGGTGCAGCTATTTCCTAACCCTACTTCCGGCTGGGTTTCGGTGAAGCTGGACTTGGACCTTGCCCGGGAGGTAAGCTGGGTGCTGTACGATGCCACCGGTCGTCAACTGGCTGAAAAAAGCGGTCAGCGTTATCCGCAAGGACAGTTTGAACTAGACCTCTCGGGTCGTCCGCAGGGCACCTATTTCTTACAGCTGCGAATCGATGACCAGGTAATCAGCAAGCAGGTGCTCAAGATCCGGTAGCTTCTTCTTTCATCCAACCACTTTAAAAATATCATGCGTTTTCTATCTGTTATCTGGATCGCCTTGTTGTGCTGGGGGGGAAATGGCTGGGCCCAGGCCCTGAGCCCGGAAATGGCCCGGGTCAACCTGATGTTGCGGCAACAATTGGCGCAGGCTGGTCCATCCGGCCATATTCCGGTACAGATTCTCCTGGCTGACCGGGTGGATATCGAAGGCCTGTATGGAAAATATAACGCCGAAGGCTGGAGCCAAGCCCAGCGGGTGCCGCACCTCTTGCAGGCCTTGCAGGCCAAATCTGCGGAGACCCAGGGGCCCTTGCTCGCATGGCTGCAAGCGCAACCAGGCCTGAAGCCCGGCAGCCTTCGGGGCTACTGGATTGCCAACGTAATCGAAGCCGCGCTGAACCCGGCGGCCATTGCGGCCCTGAGCCAGCGTAGCGAGGTCGCCATGATCAGCTACAACGCGCCGCCGATCAAGGACGATGCCCTGGCAGTGCCGGTTCCGGCTCCGGCTTCCATCAATGGCCGCGAAGCAGCCCATGACCTCATCGGGGCCTCTCAGATGTGGGCCATGGGCTATACGGGTTACAACCGCAAGGCCCTCATCATTGACTCGGGGGTCGAAGGGACTCATCCTTCCCTGCAGGATAAGTTTGCCGGGCGCTATGTGTCGCCTGAGCAGGCCTGGTATATCGAGTCGGGGTCGCCGACTCCCCTCGACTGCGATGGCCACGGCACCCACGTGGCGGGCACCATCGTGGGCCTGAACCGAGCCACCAACGACACCATCGGGGTGGCACCCGAAGGCTTGTGGATGGGCGCACCGGGCCTGGCTGGCGGGTCCTGTCCTGATGTGGGCCTGATCCCTTCCTTCCAGTGGGCCCTCAATCCCGACGGCGATCCTAACACCACCGCCGACATGCCCGATGTGATCAACAATTCCTGGAACAACGGGGTATCCCAGGGGCAAGAATGCAT
Source organism: uncultured Bacteroidia bacterium (assembly GCA_964542415.1). Lineage (GTDB taxonomy): Bacteria > Bacteroidota > Bacteroidia > J057 > J057 > CAZIVQ01. The sequence goes on from CAZIVQ010000161.1 coordinate 5,836, forward strand.
AGGCCCTTTTCGTGAAGCCCTTACCGCTCTGGAGGCAGCTGGGGTAGCGGTGGTCTTTTCGGCCGGCAACAATGGCCCCAACGACACGACCATCACTTCGCCCAAAAATATCAATGTGGACGAGGTCAACACCTTTGCGGTGGGCAACCTCAACAGCAACATTTCTACCTTGCCTATTTCCTTCGGCTCCAGCCGGGGGCCTTCTACCTGCGCTTCGCCGCTATTCGAAATCAAGCCTGAAGTGGTGGCCCCGGGCACGGGCATTCGCTCCTCCTACGCAGGGGGTGGGTTTGCCAGCCTGACCGGTACCTCTATGGCCGCCCCGCAAGTAGCCGGGGCCATTCTCCTGCTCAAAGAGGCCTTTCCCCAGCTGATGGGGGCCGACCTCAAGCGGGCGCTGTACTATTCGGCTACCGACCTGGGCGATCCGGGCGAAGACAATACCTACGGCCGGGGCCTGATCAACTTGCCGGCAGCTTTTCAATACCTGATCAACCAGGGCCATAGCCCGCAAGTCCCTGACCTGAGCCGTGACGTGGTGGCAAGCGGCCTGACCTCGCTCTCCGGCTCGGTCTGCCTGCCGACCATCACCCCGCTACTGGAACTGCGCAATGCGGGTACCGATGACGTCACGACCATGGACATCCTGATTGGCAACCCCGCTAATCCCGACACCTTGAACTGGAGTGGAACCATCTTTCCGGGGGGCACCCTGCCCTTGGTCCTGCCCACCATCAACCCCGGTACCGATGGGTACCGCTATCAGGTGAAAGTACTGACGGTAAACGGCGCGGAGGACTACCGCTTTCTGGACAATACCATTGAGACCATCTGGGATCAGGTGCCGGCGGAAGTCTCAGCCTTGCCGGTAGCCGAGGCCTGTGCCAATGGGCAGGTGCTGCTCCAAGCCAGCCCCGACAGCGTGCCGGTGCGCTGGTACCAATTGCCGGACCTGCAAGAACCGGTTTCGCGGGCGGCGGCCTACCTGACCGACAGCCTGCAAAGCGGCAGCATTTATTACCTGGCCAGAGAAATCAACCAGACTGTGGGGCGCACAGATTTTGGACAAAGCGCCAACTTCGGGCGCAGTGGAGGGGGGCTGCGTTTCGATTGTTTCCGGCCGTTTGTGCTCAAAACAGTGGAGGTCTTCTGCCAGAGCGATGGGGTCCGGGTGATCCGGTTGGTGGCTAGAGATGGAACCACCCTGGCTGAAGCCACCCCTTTTCTGACCTTGGGGATCCAGACCCTGGAGCTGAATTTTCCGGTGCCGGTGGGGAGTGACCTGGAGCTGGTGATATTTGGGACCGACTTGCAAAGCAACCCCAGCGGGAGCAATTATCCTTACGAATTCATGCCCTTCGTCTCGATTAAGGGGCCCACCGCACCGGGGGCCGCGACAGATGAATGGCCTTATTTCTTCAACTGGCAGATCGAAGGGGAGTCCTGCCCGGTGGAAGTGCAGGTAAACCTGGGCAGCGGGGCGGCGGCGGCGGCTTTCTCGGTCGCCAGCGATACGGTGATGGCGGGGACGAGCCTGCAATTCACCGATCAATCCACGGGCAGTGCCAGCGTCAGCTGGGACTTCGGCGACGGGGGCACAGCCGCCGTGCCGAATCCGACCTACACCTACGCCAACCCGGGCGCCTATCAGGTGGCCCTGACGGC